>DATGJE010000264.1:0-6771 GCA_035295305.1 Candidatus Acidiferrales bacterium
CCGCGCCGATCGTATTCTGCAGCGGCTGCTGCGGAGACCACAGCGGCAATAAAATATCGATGACGCGAAAATGAGGCTTCGCATTCAGCAGCAGCGGCAGCGGGTGCAGCAAGGTAAAACCCAAAGTGCCGTAGCCGGTCCAACGGTGAATTCTAAAAATATCGAACCTGCGGTGCGGCCAATAGCGGACCGGACTGTAGCGCCCAAAAATCATCAGCCCGATCAGAATGTTCGCCGTGGCAAAGCCCACAGCGATAAGGCCGATGTACGCCGATAAATCCAGCACAGTCACGCGAAGAGAGACTCCCTTGCAGCCGTTCGCCACTTTGGCTTGCGTGGCTGTGCCAAAGGCATGCTACTGTTCGGACGCGATTTCGCGCGCAAAGGTTTCACGCGGTCCACGATTACTGATGCAGTTCGCAAGCCCTTGAGCGCATACTACGTACAACCGTGAACACTCATCTCATATCATAACCGGATGATGCGCATGGCCGCACGGATGGCAAGAACGATCGTTTCCTTCGCAACGGGCGTTTTACTCGCGTGCGCCGCAATCGCATATGCCGAACTTCCGCTGCGCCACCAGCCTTCCGCTGATTTTCAACGAGTCGCTCTACCAAATCTCGGAACCTACCTCGGCTTCGATCGCAACGATTATCCCGGCGACATCGTGCTCGACGCTCTTGCCCATGATTTTGTGTTCTGCGGCTACTGGCTGAACGCGCCGCCGGGAGAGAAATCGGATACATGGCTGGGCAAACGCGCAATTCTACGCTCGCACGGCTTTGGCTTCCTGGTGCTGTTCAATGGCCGCCTCGACAGAGAATTGAAATCGGCGCGCGATCCAAAAACTCTCGGTTCAAACGACGCAACCGCCGCAGTGGACTCCGCAAAGAAGGAAGGCTTTCCTCCGGGGACAATCATCTTTCTCGACCAGGAAGAAGGCGGGCGAATGCTGCCCGAGCAGCAGGCCTATTTGTACGCCTGGGTCGACGCCGTGAATTCCTCCGGTTATAAAGCGGGCGTCTATTGCTCCGGAATTCCTGTGCAAGAATCCCTCGACGTGCAAATCACCACGGCAAACCACATCCAGAACAATGCCCAGGGCCGCAAGATCGAATTTTTCATCTACAACGACGTCTGCCCGCCAGCGCCCGGCTGCGACCTCGACGCGGAACCTCTATTCCCCAGTCAGAGCGGCATGCCTTCTGCTACCGCCTGGCAATTCGCGCAGTCGCCGCGACGGCCCGAACTCACCGCGCTTTGCCCCTACCAATATAATTCTGACGGCAACTGCTACCCACCACTCCCCGGAAACGAAAAGGTTCATGTGGATTTAGACTCCGCCGCATCGCGCGATCCTTCGCACGGCCGCTGAATCCCGATAAGTTTTGTGGAAGTTTACTGCGTGGCGGTTTTTTCGCCCAGCTTGCGCATGCGTTCGCGCAATTTCTGCCGCAGCCCCGTGGGCGCATTGGGATTGAACGCGACCAGATACCACAGCGGCTGAGTGCGATCCTTGCTCAGAGCCGTAAGCGTGGCGGCGTCGGCATTCGGATGCCGCGCAATATTTTCGCGAATCGCCGCATATTCGTGCTTCGCCAGGCGCCGTAGCGTCTTCGCGGAAACTTTCGGATGCTCGCTGATCAGCCGCAGCAAATAAAAATCTTCCTTGGGAGCTTCGCGCGAAAGTTTTTCCAAAGCTTCCGGCTTCACCTCAGCGCTCAAAACAAAGCCGACCTTTTCATCCCAGGAAGTATTAATGCGATTCAGTTCCTGCGTGCGCGCGTGGATCAACTGCTCGATCACGCGCCGTTCCTGCTCCAGACGCCCGTGCGGCAGCGCGCTGTGCTCCACTGAATCGAGCACGCGCAGCAGATGCTGCCGTTCACCGAAAACCACTTGAGAGGTTCGCGGCGCCTTCCCTTTCGCTGCGTTATGCACCAGATCCGAGCGTCTCATGATCTCCTCACTACTTCACACGCGAGCAACGCCGCAAAATATTTTGTGCCTCTAGCAAGAATCCCCAAGTTGCGGCTCCTATTATGCCTCGCGCGGTGCGCGTTTTCTTTCGCCACGATTATGTGTCGCGTGGCCATGAGTGTAAAGCCGCCGCGCGTGCGAAGTTCCTCGATTGCAATACCCTCCCTGGCACTACAGGAGAGCCGGCGCGCGTCCCGTGCACCACACGGCTAGTCGCCATTCGCAGGCGGGCCCGACCCGCGATGTTGATAGCCAGTCGCAATGCGAGTAACGTTGAATCGTAAAAATAAGCGATTCCACCAAGGGAGCAATTGTCCATGACCGTTTTCGAGGAGCACCGCGACGAACTCGAGCATTACGAAACGATGATGGGCCCGCAGCGCGGCCGCCTCGCCGTTTCGCTCGACATGCTGACGAACGCCATGGTCCTCGTCGGCCAGCACGGCGTTTATTGCCACAGCGCCGGAAATCCCGCCACGCCCTCGATGGACATTCGCATCATCAACTCCGAATTGCAGAAGGCCAAACAATTAATCCAGAGCGTGATGGAATCTCTGCGCGCCGAGCGCGACGCTCGCCAAAATACGAGATAGCTCCGTCATCTTCAGTTCTCAAACGGACTATCTAGGCTGAAGAAACGGATTTGAGTCGCGCTCTTCGGCAAGCGTAGTCGTAGGCCCGTGGCCCGGGAAAACAATTGTCTCGGACGGCAGCGCGAGCAGTTTCGTGCGGATCGACCGGATAATTTCGGGAAACGAGCCGCCCCACAAATCTGTGCGCCCAATCGAGCCCGCGAAAAGTGTATCGCCGGCGAACAGCCACGGCGCGGAATCATCATCACCGCGCGATTTCTGAGCGGAATGCGCGGGCACTACGCGATTCCCTTCTTCTTTTCGCGCAGCAAATGGCAAATACAAACTGACGCTGCCCGGCGTGTGCCCCGGAGTATGCAGCACGCGCGCTTCGTATCCGCCCCAACGCACCACGTCGCCTTCTGCGAGCAAATTGTCGATCTTCGCCAGCGGCGGCGGAGCGATGCCGAGAAATTGCGATTGAATTTCCATCGCGCGATAAAGTTCCAGATCGCCTTCATTCATCAGCACCGGCGCGTGCGTCACATCGTGCAGCTTTTTCAATCCGCCAACGTGATCGATGTGCGCATGCGTGCTCACAATCGCAGTAACTTTCAATTCGTGTTTCGCGATCAGCGCCAGGATTCGTTCCACCTCGTCGCCCGGATCGATCACGATTGCTTCGTGCGTCTCCGGGTCACCCAGGATTGAGCAGTTGCACTGCAGCATTCCCACGGGAATAATTTCGTGAATCAGTTGATTCGCCATTCCCGCCAGTATAGCAATAATCCGCCACTCACCCCTGCTCTCTGCCTGCCATCTGCTAAGATTGAATCAGCGGCGCGCATGCCGCGCTCACATTATGGCCATCGACACACCGCTCAAATCGGAGCACGAAAAACTCGGCGCAACATTCAGCCAATATTTCGGCTGCACGTTGCCGCGCGATTATGGCGACGCTGCGCGCGAATACAAGTTCGCCCGCGAATCCGTCGGCCTCATCGACAAGAATTATCGCGCCGTCATTGCATTCACGGGAAAAGACCGCGCGCGCTACTTGAACGCGATGCTCACCAACAACATTCGCGACCTGGCCCCCGGCCACGGCAACATTTCACTTTTGCTTAGCCCGCAGGGGCGCATCATGGCGGAAGTGGAAACGCTCGCCCTCGCCGATCGTCTGCTCGTTGTTTCGTACGCCATGATTCGCCAGCGCCTTATCGAAACCTTCGACAAATTCATCATCATGGACGACGTCACTCTCGAAGACCTCACTGATCGCACCGGAACGCTCGCGCTCGAAGGCCCAAAAACGCCCGCCATCGTCCGCGAACTTTGCGGCTTCGATCTCAATTCCCTTAGCGCACTCGATCACGCCGAGGTCATCGCAAAAAAGGACGGCGTGAACATTCCCTGCCGCGTCGTCAAATATTCGCGCGGAGAGACCCCCGGAGCCGACTTCATCGTTGATCGCGAACATTTGCACGCCCTCTGGAATTTGTTTCTAGAGGCCGCGCGCCGCCACGCTGGCGGCCCGGTCGGATACGCCGCGCTGAACATTCTGCGCCTCGAAACGGGAATCCCCTGGTACGGCGCGGATTTCGACGAGAATCAAATCCCGCATCAGGCCGCGCTCGAAAAAACGCACATCAATTTTTCAAAGGGTTGCTACACGGGACAGGAAATTGTCGAACGCGTGCGTTCGCGCGGTCACATCCAACGCCAGCGCGTGATGCTTCACTTTGCCGCCGGTGCGGTTCCGAATCCCGGCGAGCCTCTTTTCGCTTCGAACATGGAAGGTGGCGCGGAAGATAAAACTGAAGTCGGATTCGTCACAAGCGCGGCAAAGTCTCCCGCCACCGGAGCCATCATCGGCATGGGCTACGTCCGCCACGAACACTCCGCGCCGGGCGCCAAACTCACGTGGAAAAACGGCGAAGCAGAAGTCTTCGAATTACCAGCGGCACAAAAGAAAGCGGATTCCTGCGGATAGCTACGGTCTCTGCATCTACGTCAATTTAATTGCTGATTTTAGTTGCTGATCCCCGGCGCGTCGCCAGGATTTCTGTTTTTGCCAATGTTGATCGCTTCGAGGAAGCTGCCGCTCTCTTTGTCGATTTTGCGCTGCAGTTGCATCAACGCGTACAGCAGCATCTCCGGACGCGGCGGGCAACCGGGAACGTAAACGTCCACGGGAATCACCTGATTCACGCCCTGCACAATCGCGTAATTATTGAACACGCCGCCGGAAGTCGCGCAAACACCCATCGAAATCACCCACTTCGGCTCGGGCATTTGATCGTAGAGCTGCTTAATCACCGGCGCCATTTTCTGCGAAACGCGCCCCGCGATGATCATCAAGTCCGACTGCCGCGGCGAGCCGCGAAAAACTTCCGCGCCGAATCGCGCCACGTCGAATCGCGACGCCGCGAAGCACATCATCTCAATCGCGCAGCACGCCAGCCCAAACGACATCGGCCAAATCGAACTCCGCCGCGCCCAGTTCACCAGCTTGTCCAGCTGCGCGAACAAAATCCCTTCCTTCTTCAGGAAATTTGTCGCCTCTTCGGGCGTCTCCAACGTCACGCCCTTCGCCAGTTGCACCGCCATCCGCGCCTCTCCTCGTCGACCAATGTCGCTCAACGTTACTGATTCATTTTCCCACTTTGCCTCCTCCAGCGCAAATAATCGCGTGGATTTTCGACACCGTCGGTGAGATGGCCTCCGGTCTCCAATTTGGGCTAAATTTCAGCTGCGAGGTGCTAATATCCGCTGGTTATCAGAGGGTGACGAATTGATCGAAGGTTTCTGGATTGTTCAGTTTGACGGACTTCAGGGTAACGGCGCTGGCGTCGCCGTTTTTATCAGGGGAAAAGTGTTCGGAGGTGATAGCGGCTCGACATACATCGGTACTTATGAAGTGACAGGAAGAACGGTCAAGGCAGAAGTAAGAGTACATAATTATGTGGCTGGCGTGCAGAGTATCATTGGGATTGAAGGGGATTATGACCTTCGCGTGGTGGGCGACATAGAGGACGGTATCATTAGGGCGTCAGGCAGTGCTCCAGGAAAACAAGTGGCTGGAATGGCTCTCCGGTTGACCAGAACGGCCGCATTACCGGAATGACCGATTCATCTGTTTTTCAGGGTAAGTTGATATCTGGAAACTTTTGCTCGAACACGGCGACGGGCAATTTGCGTGTCCCCTTGCCGTCAAGGAGTTCGAGAAAATGTTGACGCAATGCTGCCTGCTCGTTTTCGACGACGTTGAATAATTGCGGAAGGTAGACTTCCTTTTCGATCCTAGATTTCTCGAGTTTCGGACCAAGCCGTTGAGACATTTCGTATAGAAGCTCAACCAGCAGTGCTCCCCCTTTTTGTATCCATACAGGTGGTTCCTTTGTGGCATCAGTTCCCAGATGCTCCAGGTACGCCTTCCACGCATCGAAGATCTTCTTGTCCTTGCCGGCGCTTCTAAACTCGAGAGGGACAGCATTTAAGGCTTCCACGTGTCGTGATGTGAGCCTTTGAGATCGGGTAATCATTAGCTCGCGAAAGACCCGTAGCTGACGATTGCGAGCCTCTCTCAAACTATCGAGCCAACGTTGGAAAAGTAGAGCAAGGAACGGGCCAGCTACGATGGCGGCAATAGTTAGCCAGGATTCGAGTGAGATCCCAAGCGCTTCAGCACTGTTGCCAACAGCCATGTGGGGCAGTATCGCTCCGACTAGCAGTGAAGACAATCCAAATTCACCATAAAAGCAAAACGGAGCCCGGCCAAAATCGCGAACTGTGTTCGAGACGCGCCTATAGTGCTATCCTTCTCGAAATGCCCGAGAAAGAACCACCGCCGCGCCGCTACCCGCGAAAGCAATTGCAGAAAGGAATGCTCGTCGCCTGGCAAGGAGCGGGCGCCCGACGTACGGACCGCGCCAAAACCCTCGGCATGGGCGGCCTCTACATTGAGACCACCGACCCGCCCGCCGCCGGCACTTACATTCAACTCCTTGTCGACACGCCCGAAGGCGAAGTCCGCGCTCGCGCCGTCATCCGCAACTCCGACCCGGGCCGCGGAATGGGCGTCGAATTCGTCGGCATGGACCAGGCCGCCCGCACCCACCTCCACAGCCTCCTCAAACGCCTTCTCCCCGGAACCACGTAGTCGCCCGTCCCTCCACACCACAGCCACAACCACTATCGCTGCGCCTCGCATCGT
>DATGJE010000265.1:0-5718 GCA_035295305.1 Candidatus Acidiferrales bacterium
TGGCGGCCGGCGTTCATCTGCTTCATCAATTTGTAATTGAATTTGTGGCGGGACTTTTTGTCGCGCGCGGCCCAGATGATGGTTTCGGTAGCGTGGGTGAAGTAGCGGCAGGAGAGGTTGGGAGGCGGATTGGGCTTGACCCAGGAAATGTCGTTGAGCAGCTTGAAGCCGAGTTGCTGCATGGCGAAGCCGACGGAATGGATGACGTGGCTGGTGCCGCTGACCCAAATGGAGCCGTCGGGTTTGAGTACGCGCTGGCAGGCGGCGAGCCAGGCGCGATTGAATTCATGATTTTCAGCGGCGCCGCGCGAGCGGTCCCACGCGCCTTTGTTGACGCTGACCATTTTGCCGGCGTGGCAGGTGATGCCGCCGTTGGAGAGGAAATAAGGAGGGTCGGCGAAGATTAAGTCGACGCAGGATTCGGGAAGCGCGGAGAGGATTTCGAGGCAGTCGCCCTGGTAGAGCTTGATGTGATGTTTTGGGTCGTGAAAGACGGGCTCGCCCAGGCGAGCGGGCGCGGGGAGCTTTGCCGACGCTTCGGAGACGGATTCGTTTGGATTGGCGGCGCGGGTCGGCATGTGGGTCGATGCTCATGCGGTGCGCGAATACCCACCCTTCGCAGAAGGCGCTCAGGATGGGGCACCCGCCGAGCGATCCGGATCGTTGATCAAATCGGGGCGTTGATCAAGTGGTATCGAGGGGAAGGGAGGAGAAGAGGCGAGTGAAGGCAACCCAAAACGGCAAAGCCGCAGAACTTCAAAGTGCGAAGCTCTGCGCTACAGGTGCAAGGGCGAGGCGGCATTGGCGAAAACTTTTCGTTAAGGTATCCTCTTGGCCCATGCTTGTCTGCCTATGCTTGACTTGAATTATTTTCGCGAGCATCTCGACGACGTCGAGCGCATGTTGCGCAACCGCAACGCTCGCCTCGACCTCGACGCCTTCCGCAAACTCGACGCCGAGCGCCGCCAGCGCATCACCTCCGTCGAGCGCCTGAAGGCCGAGCGCAACAAGGGCAGCGAGGAAGTCGGTCGGCTGAAAAAATCCGGCCAGGACGCCGCCGCGCTCATGTCGCGCATGAAGCAAATCGCCGACGAAATCAAACAAGAAGACGAAAAAATCGCTGCGCTCGATGAAAAGCTGCGCGACTTCATGCTTTCCGTCCCGAATATTCCGCATAGCACGGTTCCCGTCGGCAGCGGCGCCGAAGGCAACGTGGAAGTCCGCCGCTGGGGCGCGCCGCCGAAATTCGATTTCGCGCCCAAGCCGCACTGGGAACTGGGCGAAGCGGCGGGAATTTTGGACCTGGAGCGCGCCGTGAAAATTGCCGGCACGCGTTTCGCTCTTTATCGCGGAGCGGGCGCGCGCCTCGAACGCGCTCTCGCGAATTTCTTTCTCGACGTGCACACCCGCGAACAGGGTTACACCGAAGTGCTTCCGCCCTTCATCGTCAATACCGCGTCCCTCATCGCCGATGGCAAACTCCCAAAATTCGCGGCCGACATGTTTCATCTCGAAAACACCGATCTGTGGCTCACCACCACGGCCGAAACGGAACTGACGAATCTCTATCGCGATGAAACGCTCGACGACGCCCTTCTCCCCATAAAAGTCTGCGCGTGGACTGCCTGCTTCCGCTCCGAGGCGGGCGCGGCGGGAAAAGACACGCGCGGCATCAAGCGCCAGCATCAATTCCAAAAAGTCGAGATGTTCAAATTCACGCGGCCCGAGGAAAGTTACGACGAACTCGAAAAAATGGTCCACGATGCGGAAGAATTATTGCAGCAGCTCGGCTTGCACTATCGCGTGATGCAGCTTTGCACCGGCGACATGGGATTCGCTTCCTCGAAAACGTACGACATCGAAGTCTGGGTGCCCTCGTCGAAAGAATTCATGGAGATTTCCAGCTGCTCGAATTGCGAAACCTTTCAGGCCCGCCGCGCGGGCATTCGCTACCGGCCCGCCGTGGCGGGTAAGCCAAAAGGCGGTGCCAAAAATCCAAAGTCCGACTTCGTCCACACGCTGAATGGTTCAGGCTTGCCCACCGGACGCACATGGATCGCCGTCGTCGAGAATTTTCAGCAAGCCGACGGCTCCATCGTGATTCCCGAAGTCCTGCGCCGCTACATGGGAGAAGACCGAATTTCGTCGCGCGGGTAAATTACAAAACGGGAGAAATAGAAGCGAAAAAATAAAATGAGGCGGAAATGGAGAAGGCGCGGCCTCTGAACAATTCCCAACTCAGGACGCCGCGCCTTGAAAAAAGCAACCGCAAAATCTACATCCCCGATGCTTTGATGCTGTCCACCTTGATCGCGCCGTCCTTGCCCACTTCGCCCGTCAGCGTAACTTCGCTGCCGATCGCGGCGTCTGTCACGGCGTCCTGGTTGGAAATCGGATAAACCTTCTGCGTCTTGGTGTTCACGAACACATACTTGTCGCCCTTCTGAATGCACTGTCTCGTGCAGTCAGCTTTTGCGGCGCTCGCGTCTTTCGCTCCGCACATGCTGTTGCTGATCCAGCCCGTCCACGTATGCGCCTTCGCATTCGCGGTCGATGCCAGGCCAAAAGTAAACAGCATCACGGCGGCAAGTCCGAGAACATTCGTAAGCTTCTTCATGTAATTCCTCCCTGTGAATTGTGAGGGTTGTTGCTGGGCTTCCGCCGGCTTTCATCCCCGCCAACGGTGCTCCCCGTGTCGCTAGGAGTACGTGGGACCAGTGGGTTTGGATGCCGGAGAATGGGTTTAAGGTCATCGCTATTCTAACCTAACGCGCTCACTAAAGTGTACCAACGAGCACCTTCGGGCCCGTCGGCGCGGACTTGCCGCCCTTTGGTTCCACGGTCACGCAGAACCATTTACAATCCATCCCTGTCGGGACTTTCGCCAGCATTTGGCCGTTGTGAGCCGCCGCAGGCATGAAGATTCCGGCGCTCACTGGGTTTCCGGTCATCGGAACGGCCCACATCTGATACACCATGTTGGGCGGCGGCTCAGGCAGGTCGGCGGTGTAGCACATCATTCCCATGCGCGGATTATATTTCACGGAACCCCGTGCTTTCGGCATCGCGGGCGTCGCGTCGAGCTTCACGGTTACGGTGTCCTGCGCCACAAGCACGTTAACCAGCGCTTGCGCGTGCTGTGTTTGCTCTTGATATATTTGCGTGGCTTGCTGAATCTGCTGCAACTGCTGATCCAGATGGCGGTCGCTGATCCACAGAAAAATCGTGGCGATGGCGAGCACCACAGCCGCTGGCGCCCAAATCGTGTTCCACCACGGCGCGGACGGCCGCGTTTCGCGAACCTGCACAGGTGCAATAGTTGAGGATTTTTCGGCGCGCACTTTTTCGAGCAGCCGCTGCTTTGCAAGCGTCGGCGGACTTTGCTGTGGTGCGGCGAGGGAAAGCAGCGCGATGCGCCCGCGTGCCTCCGCGAGTTTTCGAGCGCATTCCGGGCACGAATCGATGTGCGCCTGGATCAGCGCCCGCTCTTCGCCGGGGAATACGCCAAGCGCGAAAAGCTCGAATTCTTCTGCGCGAATTGGATGACCGTTGGTCACGCGAGCGCCTGTTTCAAAATTTCCACCGCGGAGCGAATCCGCGTTTTCACCGTGCCGAGCGGCGTTGCCAAATGCTCGGCGATTTCGCTGTGCGTCATGCCTTCGAAGTAGGCCAGCTCGATGGCTTCGCGCTGGCCGTCCGGCATTCCGCTGAGAATTGTTTTTACGCGCCCAAGCAATTGATTTTGCGCCGCGGCCGTTTCCAGATTGCACGGCAGCACGACGCTGTTCTCGGTAAGTTCTTCGTCGTCGCGGCTGCTCCGGCGGCGCAAACGCGAAATGGACCGGTTGCGCGCGGCAACCAAAAGCCATCCGGGAAGAGAACCGCGGGCGGGGTCGAATTTTTCGGCCGTGCGCCAAATTTGGTAGAAGAGATCTTGCAAGACTTCCTCGGCTGCGCCGGAATCGCGAAGAATGCGCGTGGCCTCCGCAAACACCAAACCGCTGTATCGGTCGTAGAGAGCAGCGAGCGCTGATTCGTCCTTTTGGACGATTCGCTCGAGCAGCGACCAATCCGAATCGTTTTGCTGTTCAGCGCGTTGCGCTCGACTCACTTTCCCTCAGCCGCTCTTATTGGAATTACGCCGTTCGCGGTGCAACCGGATGTTATTAAGAATGGGCTGTTTTTCATAAATCCAACGAGCAAGATGACGCGCAACAGGGTAGCTTTCGGCACCGCAGGGGTCAAATTGAGTTTGGGGCGATGAACCCGTAGGAGGCTCAAGCCGCCTGTTTTTTGCCGCAAATTCCGTATAACCGGCGTGTTTCGAGTAACTTATGCAACGCCAATCCAGCTAAACCCTTTGTATTCTGCATCTTTAGTACCTGCGCACAATCTGACGATTTTGCCTGCTTTCAATTGACTGCCTAGGGCGGGTTGAATAAACTTCCAGCCGGAACCTACTTACAATACGTGCCATAGAGTTCACGCCGCGAACGCACCGGCGGTGGACAGATTACGGCAGGCATCGTTGAAGTTTCTGGGACGGATTTTTCGCTTTCTCATGTGGGTCATCGTCACCGCGGGAGTTGCGTGGGTGATGAAAAAAGCCGTTGATAGGGCGTCGCGCACACACTCCTACAGCGGGCAAGAACCTGCGCGCGTTCCGCCGCAAGCGGCAGCGAAGGAACTTTTCCGCGATCCGGTTTGCGGCACGTATGTGGCGGAAGATATTTCTTATCTTTACGAGCAAGGGAAACAGACGTTGCATTTCTGTTCGCGCGATTGCATGGAACATTACCAACGCGATCTTCAACATGCTGACACTGGCGCGAACCGGCTCGCAGCCGGAGCATAACAGCAGCCCAGGAGGAACGACCGAATGGCCCTAAGCGCCAAAGCGGTTCCCCAAGCGATTCCGAGAATTGCGCCGCGCGAAGATCTGAATATTTTCCGCATTTCGCAAATCCAGTTCGATATTGCAGCGGAGCATTTGAAGCTTGATCCGGGCCTGCGGCAAGTATTGCGCACGCCGAAACGCGTGATGGAAGTCTCCGTGCCGACGAAGATGGACAACGGGCAGGTGAAAGTTTTCAGCGGCTACCGCGTCCAGCACAACATCGCGCGTGGTCCGGCGAAGGGCGGCGTTCGCTATCATCCCGGCGTAACGCTCGACGAAGTGAAGGCGCTGGCCATGTGGATGACGTGGAAAACCGCGGCGGTGAATATTCCGTTTGGCGGCGCGAAGGGCGGAATCATTTGCGACCCCAAGCGCATGAGCAAATCGGAACTCGAGCGCATGACGCGGCGCTACACCTCGGAAATTCTGCCCATTATCGGGCCCGCGCGCGACATTCCCGCGCCGGACGTTTACACGGACTCGCAGACGATGGCGTGGATGATGGACACGTACTCGATGGTGGTGGGGTATTCGTCGCTGGGCTCGGTGACGGGCAAGCCGGTATCGCTGGGCGGCTCGGAAGGACGCAACGAAGCGACGGCGCGCGGATGTTTATTCGTGACGGAAGAAGCGTGCAAAGTTAAAAAAATGAACTTCCGCGGCGCGACGGTGGCAATTCAAGGATTCGGAAACGCGGGCTCGATTGCAGCGCGTCTGTTCACAGAGAAAAAGGCGAAAGTAATCGCCATCAGCGATTCGCGCGGCGGTGTTTACAATACGCGCGGGATCGATCCGTACAAAGCCGCGCGCTATAAGGAACG
>DATGJE010000266.1:0-2061 GCA_035295305.1 Candidatus Acidiferrales bacterium
GCATGCGTGATGCACGGACCCACGCGGCGTTGCGGCGCTGTCGGCGCCATCGAAAAGATCAAGAATCCCGCAAGAGTCGCGCGCGTATTGATGGAGCGCACGAATCACACCTTCATCGTCGGCCAAGGCGCCACGCAGTTCGCCATCGATCAGGGGTTCAAGCCGATGAATTTGCTCACGGACAAATCGCGCATCGCGTGGCTCGCGTGGAAGGCGTCGAGTTCGAAAGACTGGCGTCCGGGCCTCGACGCGCCCGACTTTAACAAGCAGCTCGCGGAACTGCTCGACACGCCAGAACGCCAAGCGTGGGCGCCATGGATCAGGCAAGT
Organism: Candidatus Acidiferrales bacterium; assembly: GCA_035295305.1. GTDB lineage: Bacteria > Acidobacteriota > Terriglobia > Acidiferrales > UBA7541 > DAHUXN01. Next base: position 330 of record DATGJE010000266.1, read on the forward strand.
CGTCGCGCATCCCCCCACGGGAACAATCAACTGCCTCGCCGTGAACGAGAAAGGCGAAATGTCTGGCACGACGACCACTTCCGGTCTCTCATGGAAAATTTCAGGCCGTGTCGGCGATTCGTGCATCATCGGCGCGGGACTTTTTCTCGACCAAAACGTCGGCGGTGCCGGCTCGACCGGGCGCGGCGAAGAAAACATTAAAATCGCAGGCGGCCACACCATTGTCGAAATGATGCGCCAAGGAAAGTCGCCGACCGACGCATGCCTCGAAGCTCTGCGCCGCGTGGTGCACAACTACGATTTCGATAAGTCGCGCTTGAAAATGTTCGATCTCCAGTTTTACGCGCTGAATAAAAACGGCGAGTACGGCGCGGCCTCGCTGTGGTCTTCCAATGGCGATGGCCAGCCGATTAGCTACGCCGTGCATGACGGCACCCAAGCGAAATCCGTTCCTTGCACGCCGCTATTTCAAGGCGCCGGTGGCGATTATTAGGAAGAAAAACGAACGAATCGAAGCGCGGAATTTGTGCTTGGCAGCTCATTAACATGGATCGGGCCAACATCGTAATCATCGGAGGCGGCGTGGTAGGATGCGCGATCGCGCGCGCCGCTTCCGCAAAGTGGACAGACGTCTTCCTTCTCGAGCAAATGCCGAAGTTGGGCATGGGCGCGAGTTCCCGAAACAGCGGCGTAATTCATTCCGGACTGTACTACACGCCCGGCTCGCTCAAGGCATCGCTGTGTGTTCGCGGCAATAAACTCACATACGAATTCTGCGCTGCCCATGGCGTCCCGCACCGCAATACGGGCAAGCTCGTTGTCGCCACCTCGCGCGAACAAGAAGCAAAACTCACCGAACTGATCGAGCGCGGCCACGCAAACGGCGTCGAAGGGCTGCGCGTCATTGATGCCGCCGCGATTCGCGCACGCGAGCCGCACATCGCCGGTACAGCCGCAATCGAAGTGCCGTCAACGGGAATTGTGGCCAGCGAGGACCTGGTCAAGGCGTACGCGCGGATTGCCGTCGAGCAGGGCGCGGACATTGTCACGCACGCGAAGGTCGAGAAAATCGACGCGAAAGGCGGTCTCGTTCGCGTCACAAGTTCCGCGGGCGAAATCGAAACGCGCTGCCTGGTGAACAGCGCCGGATTGTTTGCCGATGAAATTGCCGCCCTGACGGGCTCACCGATGGGGAAGCATCGGATTTATCCCGTGCGCGGCGAGTATTGCGAGATTGTGCGCGCTCGCAGTGATCTTGTTCGCGGCCTCGTATATCCCCTGCCGCATCCCGAAGGCTTGAGCCTCGGCGTGCATCTGACCAAAACGCTGTGGGGCACCGTGCTCGTCGGGCCCACGGCGCATTACATCGCGGACAAAAATGATTATGAGAGCAATCGTCCGCCCGTCGAGGATTTTGTCCGCATGGCGCGGCCCATGCTGCCGGAACTTCGCGCCGAGGATTTGACGCCCGCATACACGGGAATTCGTGCCAAGCTCGCGCCGCCGGGCAGCCATCGCGCAAGCGATTTCATTATCGAGCGCGATCCGCAACTTCCAAACGTCGTGCAACTGATTGGCCTGGAGTCGCCCGCCCTCACCTCGGCCGGCGCAATCGCCGAGCACGTGATGGGATTCCTCTCCGATATTCTCAATTGAAGAGAGCCGCCCGCCAAAAAGGAGAAAACTCGCCTCAGTGAACCAACGCTGACGCAAACACAAGCCGCACGCCGCG
>DATGJE010000267.1:0-7037 GCA_035295305.1 Candidatus Acidiferrales bacterium
CGAAGGCATGGAGCACGTGGGCGGTTCGCAGGTGATCAAGGCGATGGTGCCGCTGAAGGAGATGTTCGGGTATGTGAACGATATCCGCTCTTCAACGCAGGGCCGCGCTTCGTACACAATGCAGTTTGCCCGCTATGAAGAGGCCCCGCGCATGATTTCTGAGGAGATCATCGGGCGTAACCAGGGCAAATAGGTTTCTTGAGAATCAGGCCGGGCTTCGATGCGAGGCCCGGTGAATTTTGAGTCATACGAGAGAGGACAAGGGAATGGCGAAGGAGAAATTTGACCGGTCGAAGCCGCACGTAAATGTGGGGACGATAGGGCACATTGATCATGGGAAGACGACGTTGACGGCGGCGATCACGAAGGTGTTGTCGAAGCACAACCCGAACATCAAGTTCCGCTCGTTTGACACGATTGACAATGCGCCGGAAGAGCGGGAGCGCGGTATTACGATCGCGACGGCGCACGTGGAGTATGAGACGCCCAACCGGCACTACGCGCACGTGGATTGTCCGGGGCACGCCGACTACATCAAGAACATGATCACGGGCGCGGCGCAGATGGACGGCGCGATTCTGGTGGTGGCGGCGACCGACGGACCCATGCCGCAGACGCGCGAGCATATTCTTTTGGCTCGGCAGGTGGGCGTGCCGGCCATTGTGGTGTTTCTGAACAAGTGCGACGCGGTGGAAGATCCGGAACTGCTGGACTTGGTCGAGATGGAAGTGCGCGATTTGCTGAAGAGCTATCAATATCCGGGGGACACGATTCCTGTGGTGCGCGGAAGCGCGCTGAAAGCATTAGAAGGCGATCCGAAGTGGGAGAAGACGATTCTGGAATTGATGGAAGCGGTGGATAAAAGCATTCCGCTGCCGCAGAGGGATGTGGACAAGCCGTTCGCCATGCCGATCGAGGATATTTTCTCGATTTCAGGACGCGGCACAGTGGTGACGGGGCGCGTCGAGCGCGGGAAAGTGAAAGTGAGCGAGGAGATCGAGATTGTGGGCTTCCGTCCCACGGTGAAGAAAGTGGTGACGGGAGTGGAGATGTTCCGCAAGCTCTTGGACGAAGCGATGGCGGGCGACAACGTGGGATTGCTGTTGCGCGGCACGGAAAAAGACGAAGTCGAGCGCGGGCAGGTGATCGCCAAGCCCGGGTCCATCACGCCGCACACGAAGTTCAAAGCTGAAGCGTATGTACTGACGAAGGAAGAGGGCGGGCGGCACACGCCGTTTTTCACAGGCTACCGGCCGCAATTTTATTTCCGCACGACGGACGTGACGGGAGACGTGGCGTTGCCGACCGGGGTCGAGATGGTGATGCCGGGCGACAATGTGGCGGTTGAAGTGAAACTGATCACTCCGGTGGCGCTGGAGAAGGGCTTGCGCTTCGCGATTCGCGAAGGCGGCCACACCGTCGGCGCCGGCGCCGTCACCGAGATACTCGAGTAAAGGACCATGCGCGAAATCATCACATTGCAGTGCGGTGAGTGCAAAAACCGAAACTACACGACCATGAAGAACCGCAAAAAGCATCAGGAGCGGCTCGAGACGTCGAAGTTTTGCAATACGTGCCGGAAGCACACGCCACACAAGGAAACGAAGTAGCTGACGGTTTTTTGGTGTTATGGCTGTGCAAGAACGCGATTGGTTCTGTTACATGGTTCAATGCAGGGATGGCTCGCTATATGTTGGGATAGCGAGCGATGTTGCCGAAAGAGTGAAGCGGCATAATTGGGGAGTTGGACCAACATTCACAGCGAAGCGGCGTCCCGTGGAGCTGCTCTGGAATGAATGCTGTGGTTCGGCGCAGGCCGCACGGCAGAGAGAAAAAGAAATTAAGGGTTGGAGTCGCAGCAGGAAATTGGCATTGGCAGCCCGTACCGGTAAATCAGGGAACTTTTGCCAGACCGCCGGCTTGCCCTGAGAGTGCGGAGCGCTCGAAGGGTCGGGGAAACGATTCGGAAGAGACGCGGCAGACAAGGTAAACCCTTCGCCCCGCTTTGCGGGACTCAGGGTAAAGGGGAGTAGGTTCAACGGTAGACCGCCGGTCTCCAAAACCGGATGTGGGGGTTCAAATCCCTCCTCCCCTGCCAGTTTTTTGAGCGGCAGCGGGCGCAGGATGGAAACGATACGGTGCCAAGAGATTCGCGGGCGGAACGACACTGATGACAGAGGCGGTAAAGTTGAAAGAGGAACGTGAAAGCGGGGGCGGAGGTTCTTCGCTGTCGGTACCAGGCCCGCTTCAGAAAATCGCTGCGTATCCGCGACGGTGGAATTTGTTCTTCCACGATGTTCGCTCGGAAATGTCCAAGGTCGTCTGGCCGTCGCGGCAGGATGTGATTTCGATGACCGGAGTGGTGATCGTAACCGTGGCATTCTTCGGTCTGTTCTTTTTTTTGACGGACACGACGTTCGGCTACCTGGAAACTCTAGTTCTGAATTACTTCAAACATTGAACGACACAGAACAACAAGGAAGCAGCATGGCGAAGCAGTGGTTCATCGTCCACACATACTCGGGCTTTGAGAAAAAGGTCAAGGAAAGCCTCGAAGGACGCGTGGCCGCTTTTGGCTTGCAGGACAAAATCGGCCGGATGATCATTCCGACGGAATCAGTGGTTGAGGTGCGCGGCGGCAAGAAAATCGTTTCGCCGCGGATGTGCTATCCCGGCTACTTGCTGGTCGAGATGGATATGGACGACTACACATGGCACGTCGTGCGTTCGACGCCGCGAGTCACGGGCTTCGTCGGCTCCGGGCAAACGCCCACGCCGCTCAGCGAAGAGGAAGTCGAAAACATTTTGAATCGCGCAACAACCACGGCGGAAAAACCGCGACCGAAACTGACATTTGACCGCAACGAGTCGGTGCGCATCGTCGACGGGCCGTTTGCGAATTTCACGGGAGTGGTCGAGGAAGTGAACTCCGACCGCAGCACGCTGAAAGTCAGCGTGACAATTTTCGGGCGCTCCACGCCGGTAGAACTGGATTTCGCGCAAGTTGAGAAAGTCGCCTAGCGGGGCGCTGCGGCAGCTCGTTTTTCTCGCGCCTAGGGAGTCAAGATGGCAAAGAAAGTCCAAGCAACGGTGAAATTGCAATTGCCGGCGTCGAAAGCTACGCCTGCGCCGCCCGTAGGCACGGCGCTGGGCCCGCAGGGCGTCAATATCATGGACTTTTGCAAGCAGTTCAACGCCAAGACGAACAAAGAGCCGGAAGGAATGATCATTCCTGTTCTGGTGACAATTTACAGCGACCGCACGTTTACGTTCATCACCAAGACGCCGCCGGCGTCCGAACTGTTAAAGCGCGCCGCGGGAATCGTGAAAGGTTCGCCTGAGCCGAACCGCACCAAAGTCGCGAAGATCACGCGCAAGCAGGTGGAAGACATCGCGAAGACCAAGCTGATCGACCTGAACACCACGAATCTGGAGTCCGCAGTCCGCACCGTAATGGGCACGGCGCGCAATATGGGCATTGAAGTCGAAGGATAGAAGCGCAAGCAACAGAAGCACGCGGTACAGAACGAAGCGCAGGAGAACGCAATGGGTAAGGCAGGCGGAAAAAATATCGAAAAGGCGCGCAAGTTGGTGGAAGCGCGCGCCTACAAGCTCGGCGAGGCTGCGGAGCTTCTGAAAAAAGCACATTTTGTGAAATTCGACGAGACGGTCGAGCTGTCGATCAATCTGGGCGTCGACCCGAAGCAGTCGGACCAGATGGTGCGCGGCACGGTGGTGCTGCCCAACGGGCTCGGCAAGTCGAAGCGCGTGCTGGTGATCGCCACGGGCGAAAAAGTCAAGGAAGCGCAGGATGCAGGGGCGGATTTCGTCGGCGGCGAAGACATGGTCGTGAAGATTCAAGGCGGCTGGACGGATTATGACGCGGTGATTGCCACTCCGGACATGATGAAATCCGCTGGCCGGCTGGGCAAAGTGCTTGGCCCGCGCGGCTTGATGCCGAATCCGAAAACTGGCACCGTGACATTCGACATCGCGAAAGCCGTTCAAGAAATCAAGGCGGGAAAAGTGGAGTTCCGTCTGGACAAGACGGGAATTATTCACTCGCCGGTAGGGAAAATCAGTTTCACCGCGGAGAAGCTCGCGGAGAATGCGCTGGCGTTGCTCGGAGCGGTGTCGAAAGCGAAGCCCGCGACGGCAAAGGGCAAATACATCCGGCGCGTCACGCTCACTTCCACGATGGGTCCGGGGATTTTGATCGACCACGCGGAAGTGGAAGCCGCAGCCGCAGCGTAACGGAATTCGAGGGAGCCAGGCATGGGCATGAAGAAGGCGGAGAAGGTGGTGAAGGCCGATTCGCTTCGCGCGGAGCTTGCGAACGTATCGAGCGTGATTCTTTCGACGTTCCAGGGCATCACTGTCGAGCAGGACACGCAACTTCGCCGCGCGGTCGAAAAGGCCGGCGGACATTACGAAGTGGTGAAGAATACCATTGCGGAACGCGCAGGCACGGGCACGCCCGCGGAGAAACTGCTCAAGAATCTGGCAGGAACGAATTCGATTGCTTATACCACCGCCGATCCCGTCGCGCTTGCAAAAGTGCTGACGAAAGTCGCGAAAGACGTTCCGGCATTCAAGTTCCGGGCTGGTTGGGTGGAGGGCCGCGTTGTTTCGATCGAGGAAATCCAACATCTGGCGCAATTGCCGAGCAAGGAAGAGCTGATCAGCAAAGTGATGTTCCTGCTCAATGCTCCCGCGCAGCGGCTCGCTTCCGTGGTGGCGGCCGTGCCGCGCAATCTCGCAGTGGTGACGAGCGAGGCAGTGAAGGCCAACAAGTTCGGTTCGGGCGGCGGCGCGGAACAGCCTGCCCCGGCGGCGCAACCGGAATAATTCGGGACGAATTTCGAGACGGAGAGTTTCTTAATTTCTTTACGGAGGATAGGAAAAAGCAATGGCGAGCAAAGTGGAATCGATATTGGACGAGATCAAGGGACTGACGCTTCTCGAAGCGTCGGACCTGGTCAAGAAGATGGAAGAAACATTCGGCGTTTCGGCTGCTGCGGCGGCTCCCGTAATGATGGCGGGCGGCGGCGGAGCAGCGGGCGCAGCACCGGCGGAGGAGAAGACGGAATTCGCCGTCGTTCTCACCGAAGTCGGCGCAAACAAGATCAACGTGATTAAGGCGGTCCGCGAAGTCACCAGCCTCGGCCTGAAAGAAGCGAAGGACTTGGTCGACGGCGCGCCCAAGACGGTGAAAGAGGGTATCAACAAGGACGAAGCCGCCACCATCAAGAAAAAGTTCGAAGACGCCGGAGCCAAGGTCGAAGTCAAGTAGTGCGGCCGGCGCGGAGAATTCGCCCGTCGAAAAAGGATTCCGTCAACGCGCGTGCCTCTTCGAGATATTCGATCTCGTCACGCGTCCTGCCCGGACTCGAGGCCGTGGTGTCACTGCGGCTTTTGTCCGGTTTAGCCCCGGAAGGGATGAGGTAAACCATGCGGAACGGTAATCGTTCAACAAGGGAACGGGAACGCCTGGACTTCGCGCGGATTCGCGCGGCGGTGCAGATCCCGAACCTGATTGACGTCCAGAAGAAGTCCTACGAGCGCTTTTTGCAGATGGACAAGCTGCCGAGCGAGCGCGAGGACGGAGGATTGCAGTCCGTTTTCACCTCCGTGTTTCCGATTCAGGATTTTCGCGGGTTGTCGCAGCTCGATTTCGTCGACTACGCCATTGGCGATTGGGAATGCAAGTGCGGGCACCTGCGCGGGCTCCATCATCTGCGCGCGACGTGCCGCAATTGCGGCGCTTCGGTGGTCACCAATCCGTACAAGACCGGCGACGTGGTTTGCACGAAGTGCGGCGCGTTCAATCGCAACACGCCCACATTCTGCAACAAATGCGGCGATCCGGTCACGCTGCAGCTCAAATACGACGTGAACGAATGCCAGGAGCGCGGCATGACGTATTCCGCGCCGCTCAAGGTAACCATCCGCCTCACGATTTACGACAAAGACCCGGAGACGGGCGCGAAGTCGATTCGCGACATCAAAGAGCAGGAAGTTTTCTACGGCGACATTCCGCTGATGACGGAGAACGGCACGTTCATCATTAACGGCACAGAGCGCGTCATTGTCAGCCAGTTGCACCGCTCTCCGGGCGTGTTTTACGAGTCCGCGAACAATCGCAGCTACTTCCTTGGCAAGATCATTCCGTATCGCGGCTCGTGGGTCGAGTTCGAGTACGACACGAAAAATATTCTGTACGTGCGCATTGACCGCAAGCGCAAATTCCTGGGCTCGATTTTCCTGCGCGCTCTGGGCATGAAGTCGAATGAAGACATTCTGCGCACGTTCTATCAAGTGGAGCGCATTTCGATGCGCGACCGCGAGCTTTTCTGGAACGTCTCGGACGGCCTTGTCGACCGCAAGCTGTCGCGTGAAATCAAGCATCCGCACTCCAGCGACGTGCTCGTCGCCGCGCACAAGCGCATCACCGAAGCCATTCACAAGGAGCTCGTCAAGGCCAAGGTCAATCAGGTGGAAGTGACGCCGGTCGACTTGGAAGGCGCAGTCACGGTTGGAGAACTGGTCAACCGTCAGACGGGCGAAGTGCTCCTCGAAGCCAATAAGCCGCTCAATCCGGAAACGTGGGCCGCGCTGATTGAGGCAGGCATCACGGAAGTGGACGTAGCCTTCCCGGAGCGCGACGACGCGGGCGTCATCATCAGCCGCACGCTGGAAAAAGATGCGGTTCGCAACACGCGCGAGGCGCTGATCGAAATTTACCGCAAGCTGCGTCCCGGCGATCCGCCGACGCTCGAAACAGCCACGGCGCTTTTCAACGGCATGTTCTTCGACGCGCGCAAATACGATTTCAGTCGTGTCGGCCGCTTGAAATTCAATATCAAGATGGGCCTGGAGACGCCGCTCGACAAGCGCACACTCGATCCGGCCGACTTTGTCTCCGCGATCAAATACTTGCTCAAGCTGCGCAAGAATATCGGTTCGGTGGACGACATCGATCACCTCGGCAATCGCCGCGTTCGCGCGGTGGGCGAGTTGCTCGAAAACCAGTTCCG
>DATGJE010000268.1:0-13449 GCA_035295305.1 Candidatus Acidiferrales bacterium
TTCTTCGCATTGTCGTAGAGAGCCTTCGCCTGCGGGATCAAGTCTTCGGCCTTCAGGACTTGCGCGTCGTCGTCCACGGCTACCTTGTAGCCCGCGGGAATGCCAAGAGCGTACGTGAACGCCTCGCGCTTGATGTGATCTTTGATCCAGTCCAGATTGGCGCTAATCAATTCAGGTGTGTACTTGATGTGTTGTTGGTCCAGGAATCCGAGAAACTGCTTCATCACGGCGTCATCCACCGTGAAATCCTTGGTGACCGTAGGATGCGTGCCCATGAAGTAGCGTGTGAAATCGCCGACGCCGATGGGTTGCGATGTAACGAAGAAGGGATCGGCTGGGAAAAACACGCCGCGCCCGTAAAGAAGCTGCTGGAAGGGGTCCAGTTTTGGAGCGGGGTCCGGCACATCTGGAGTGATCCCGCCGCCACCGTAAACTTTCCGTCCGCTATCCGTCAGCTTGACTTCAGGCTCCTTATTCGGTTGGCGATTATATTCATAATCGTAGAGCGACACGTCTTTGTAGTCGCGCTGAATCAAGCGTCCGCTGGGAGTGTAGTAACGCGCAGTCGTCAGCAGCAGCATGGTGTTGTCGCTAAGGGGAAATTGCGTTTGCACCAGACCTTTGCCGAAGCTGCGTTCCCCGGCCACAAGTCCGCGGTCATGGTCCTGCAGCGCACCCGCTACGATCTCTGAAGCCGACGCGCTCCCGCCGTTGACCAGCACAACCACCGGAATATCGTTGCCGTTGTTGCCGCGGAGCGCGTAGTAGCGTCGCTCGGAAGAACTGCGCCCCTTGTGTGAAACAACCAGCTGATCCTTGGACAAAAACATGTCAGACATCCCCACGGCCTGCATCAGCAATCCCCCTGGATTGCCGCGAAGATCAAGAATCAAACCGTCGAGGTGCGAGTAATCGAGCTTCTTCAATGCTGCTTTGAGGTCACTGTCTGTGGTCTCCGAGCTGAAGCCGCTCACGTGAACATATCCTATGCCAGGCTTGAGCAACGTCGAGAACTCAACGGACGACTGCGGTATTTCGTCTCGCATCACGTTTACGAGGATCGGTTTCGGCGATCCTTCGCGGCTCAGCGTAATCGTCACCACCGTGCCCTTGGGCCCTTTCAGTATGTCCGCGACTTGAATCGTTGTGAATCCGGTGCAGTCTTTGCCATCCACCTTCATAATAAAATCGCCGGGTTTGATTCCGGCCCTGTCGGCGGGCGATCCGGGAAACGGGGAAACGACTTCGATGTGGTTCCCGTTGGGTACGATGCGCATTCCCACGCCGTAGTAATTGCCGCGCTGTTCTTCCAGCATCAGTGCCCATTGCTTCGGATCAAAGAAATTCGAGTGCGGGTCAAGGACGTGAAGCATCCCCGGTATGGCGCCATCGTATACAATTTTGTCGGTGTCTATGGGTTCGGCGTAATTCTGCTGAACGATGGAGAGAACCCGGGCGAACGACTGCACCGATTCCTGCAGATCCGTGGCACCCGCAGCCGTCGCCTTGAGCGACGGACCGTAAAGTCCGCCCAAAATGGCTGCAATGATCAGTATAATCGCTAAAAGAAAGGCCCCGCGTTTGTAAGATTGCATGCGTCCCTCGATACTTCTCACGGCAGTATAGCACACATTTTCAGGCGGTTTGACACGCCTGCCAGCCTCTTCTATGATGCAAAAGAAGGCGATTGCGCACCCAGAAAAATGCTGAGCATGCCCCATCTTGTGATTATTTTTTTGGTAGCTCTGCTTGTGTTCGGCCCCGAAAAATTGCCCGAGCTGGCGCGCACCTTCGGAAAAGCGATGGCTGAATTCAGGCGCGCGACGGGCGACTTGCGCGCCGGATTCGAAGAGCACATGCGCGAACTTGAGCGTGAAACGCGCATTTCGGAAGCTATGAAGCAGCAGGCCAACCCGCCGCCCAGGCAGCCCGCCGCCGAGACAGCTACGCAAGCCGGCACTTTGCCGGAGCCTCCGGCAATCAACGAAAGTCCCGTCCCTGCTCTGCCGGACTTCGCGCAGGCCGTCGCGCCCGCCGCCGTGCCGGGGTCCGACGCCTCCAGCCCCGCTTCCGATCCGCCAACCCACGAGCCGGCCCCTGAGAAGGCGAGAGATGGTCACGCCTAGCCAGCCCGCGCTGCCTCAATCCAACCGCAGCGGAGAAGAAGACACCAGCGACAAAATGTCGCTGATTGAACATCTGATCGAACTGCGCAGGCGCTTGCTTTATTCGGCAGTCGCCATTGCCATCGGATTTGTCATCGGATTTTCCGTCGCAAAATGGGTTATCAATTTCGTTGCGCAGCCGATGGTACATGCGCTCCAACAGGCCCATTACCCCGACAAGCTGATTTTTACCGGTCCCGCCGAGTACGTGAATCTTCTGATCAAAGTGGGCTTCTACTTGGGACTGGTAATCGCGCTGCCCGTGATCCTTCATCAAATCTGGCTCTTCGTTGCCCCCGGCCTCTATAAACACGAACGCAAGGCCGTACTTTCCTTCATTCTGTCTTCCGTTGTTCTTTTTCTCTGCGGAATTGCGTTCGCGTATTTCATTTTGCTGCCCTTCGTCCTCAAGTTCCTCATCACTTTCCAGGGCCCGCAAGGTCCCTTCCAGCCGCTCATCAGCATCAGCGAGTATTTCGATTTGATTCTCATCGTGATGGTTGGGCTCGGAGCAATCTTCGAGCTTCCAGTCTTGATTTTTGTACTTTCGATTTTTGGTATTGTCACGCCGCACTGGCTTTGGAAGAATCTGCGTTACGCCATCTTGATCATAACCATCGTGGCCGCGATCGTTACGCCCACGCCGGATGCAACCACGATGCTGGTGTTCATGGCGCCCATGCTCGGCCTCTATTTTGTCGGAATTGCGGTGTCGTACATGGTATTTCGCAAAAAGCGAAAGCGTGAGATTGCCGAACAAAGCGCGCAATGAAACAGCGGAATCGAAAGGAGCAGTGAACGCAATGCGAAAAGCGGAGCCCGAAAAGGAGCACAAATGTTAGGCGGCTTACGAATTTCTTTGGGAATCGTCACGCTGGCGTGCGCCATCGGATGCAGCGCGGGAGGAAATAAATCAAATGGCGCGTCAGGAAGCGTCGCGGCTGCCGGCCCGGTGATACCTCCTCAGGACAAAGCCCCCGCGCCGCAGCAAACGGGTGGGTTCGACGGTCAACGCGCCTACGATTACACGGCGAAGCTCGTCAGCTTCGGGCCGCGCCCATCAGGCTCGGACGCCATTAAAAAAACGCAGGATTATATTTCCGGTGAGCTGCGCGCCGACGGATGTCAAACCGACGACGACAATTTTAATGCGCAGACTCCCGTCGGCAACATCGCGATGAAAAATATCGTGGCGAAGGTGCCCGGCAACGGCAAAGACGTCATTCTGCTGCTGACGCACTACGACACCAAGCGCTTGGACAATTTCGTCGGTGCGGAAGATGGCGGCTCGTCCACTGGCCTCATGCTCGAGATGGCGCGGCTCCTATGCGGCAAGAAACAGCCGGTGGCGATTTGGATGGCGTTCCTCGATGGTGAGGAAGCAGTGAATCCCCAGTGGGGCGACGATGACCACACCTACGGCAGCCGTCAGATGGCCGCGAATCTCGAACTCACAGGCCAGTCCAAGAACGTCAAGGCCGTAATCCTCCTCGACATGATCGGTCAAAAGGGCCTTCGCATTCCCAAAGAAAGCACATCCACGACCTGGCTCACCGATCTGATATGGTCGACCGCCGCAAAGCTCGGTTATCAAAATGTCTTTGTCTCGGAATCCGGGCCTGTCGATGACGACCACGATCCATTTCTGGCCAAAGGAATTTCGTCCGTCGATATTATCGACCTGAACGACTATATAAACGAGGGTTACTGGCACACTCCGCAAGACACCATGGACAAAATCAGTCCGAAAAGTCTCGCCATCGTCGGCCATGTGGTTTTAGCGAGTGTCGACGAACTCGAAAAGAAATTCTCTCGGTGACGCTGGACAGAGAGAACGCACCCTTTGCCGCGATTGTCGTGAATGCCGACGGACTGGCGATGCTATAACTCTATTTTCCAATGAAAATAATTCAAGTGCGTTCGGCGTCGTCGAGTTACCCGGTAATTTGCGGTCGCGGTTCGCTTGCTCGCCTCGGCTATCTCGTCGACGACTTGCGCGAAGGCGGAGAAGTGTTTGTGCTGTCGTCGCCTAGCGTCTGGAAATTCTGGGGCCGCGACATTATGCACGAACTCACGGGCGTGCGTCGCGGCCGCGTCATTTTATTCGACGACAGGGAAGCCGCGAAGCGCCTAGCTACAATCGAGGCGATTTGCCGCAAGCTCGTTCGCGCGCGCGCTGACCGCAAAGCGCTGCTCGTCGCTGTGGGCGGCGGCGTCGTCGGAGACGTTTCTGGCTTCGCGGCTTCAAGTTATCTGCGCGGCGTCCGAATTGTCCACGTGCCTACCACGGTTGTTGCCCAGGCCGACAGCGCCATTGGTGGTAAGACCGGCGTCGACTTGCCGGAAGGCAAGAACCTCATCGGCGCCTTTTATCCTCCCCAATTGGTCCTGGCCGATCCCTCAGTCCTGGGCACGTTGCCGGCGCGCCAGTTTCGCTCGGGCCTCTACGAAGTAATTAAGTACGCCGTGATTGGCGACCAAGAACTTTTCGCATTTCTCGAGCGCAAGTTCGACGCGTTATTGCGAATGGATATGCGCACGCTCGAATGGGTGATCGAACGTTGCGTTCGGGCAAAGGCGTGCGTCGTGAGCGGGGATGAACGCGAGGCGGGCCTGCGTCAAACTCTGAATTTCGGGCACACCATAGGCCACGCCCTCGAATCGCTCACGGGATATAAAGTATTTCTTCACGGCGAGGCCGTCGCTTGGGGAATGCTCGGCGCAACGTTGATTGCTGTGGGCATGAATCGTTTAGGTGAAAAAGACGCCAGCCTCATTGCTTCGCTCGTTGCGCGCTGCGGCCCTTTGCCTCCACTGCCTGGCATTTCCCGCGCCGCGCTGTCGCGCGCAATCGCGTCAGACAAAAAATCGCGCGCCGGCCGTGTTCGTTGGGTGCTCCCGAAACGTATCGGCGCCGTCGATATCGGCGTCCATGTCCCCGAAAAGCTCGTAGCGATGGCGTGGCGCGAGTTGCCGGCATTCTTCGCACGCGCGCGACGGAGTGGGCGAGCGTGAATCGCGCCGTCGGTCCTGTCGAATCTCCGAACGACGCAATTGTGTCCGGAACGCGCCCTCAAGGTACTCACGATGAGCGAGAAGCGCAGCGGCGCGTCCGCGATATGTTCAGCAACATCGCTCCGCGCTATGATTTCCTCAATCATTTTTTGTCCGGCTCGTTCGACAAGGTATGGCGCAGGCGGACGGCAAAGAGATTCACCCACATTTTGCATTCGCCGCACGCCCGAGTGTTAGATTTGTGCTGCGGCACTGGCGATTTGCTGTTTGCGCTACAGCGCGAGGCAGGGAATGCCCACAAAGAGATTCAAGAAGCGCCGCGCTATATCTACGGCGCCGATTTTGCGTTGCCAATGCTGACGCTTGCCCAACTCAAGAATAGGAAACGCGCAGCCTTTCTGGCAGCCGACGCGCTGGTCCTCCCATTTCGCGACGCGAGCTTCGACCTCATCACCACCGCGTTCGGTTTTCGCAATCTCGTGAACTACGAACGCGGATTGCGCGAAATCGCCCGCGTTCTGCGCCCCGGCGGGGAAGTGGGCGTTCTCGAATTTTGCGCGCCTTCAAATGGAGCTCTCGCGGCGCTCTACAATTTCTATTTCACCCGGATTCTGCCCAAAGTGGGAGGCGCGATTTCTGGGAGCGGGGAAGCGTACTCTTATCTTCCGCAGTCCGTGCAGAAATTCCCACAGCCGAAAATCCTTGCGGAATGGATTGAGGCCGCGGGATTTGAGAATGTGCAGTACGAACGTTGGACCTGCGGCATCGTGGCGCTCCACCGCGGAACGAAAAGCAGTTGAAATTTAGATTCGAAAGTCGAAAGTCTGTAACTCTTGACTGTTGACTCTCAACTTTCAACTACCCCTTCAATTTTCTAACCCCAGCGCCCGAATCTTATGCAGCAGCGTTTTGTACGACACTCCAAGTTGTTCCGCGGCCCGCGATTTGTTCCACTTCGATTCGCGCAGGGCCGCGTCGATTTTAAATCGCTCCACATGTTGCACCGCGCGCTGCGCTACTTCCTCCAGCGGGCCATCCCAAAGAAACTTGTCATCCAGCATCCCGTTGGGCATTTCCTTTGCGCCAGGCCGCGGCAAGGGTAATTGCAAGTCTTCCGCGCTGATTTCATTTTTATCCGCCAAAATCGCCGCTCGTTCGACGCTGTTTTGCAACTCGCGCACGTTTCCCGACCATTGATGGCCACGCAAGCGCGCGCGCGACGCGTCGGTGAATTCCAGTGCAGGCTTGCGAAATTCGCGGCGAAAGCGTTCCAGAAAATGCTCGGCCAGCAAAATCACGTCGTCGCCGCGCTCGCGCAACGGCGGAATCGTGATGGGTACGGACGAAATACGAAAATATAGATCCTCGCGAAACGTCTTCCGCTCCACGGCCTCCTGAAGATTCTTGTTCGTCGCCACCAGAATACGCACATCCACATCGATCGCTTGCGTGCCGCCAACGCGCTCGAAGCGTCGTTCCTCGAGAACGCGCAGCAGTTTGCTTTGAATCGCAAGCGGCAGTTCGCCAATTTCGTCCAGAAAAATCGTTCCGCGATGCGCCAGCTCGAGTTTGCCGATTTTGCGCGCGCCCGCACCGGTGTACGCCCCGCGTTCGTGACCGAATAACTCGTTTTCAACCAGCCCTTCCGGAATCGCCGCGCAGTTCAGCGCCACAAACGCGCAATCCTTGCGACGGCTTAAATGATGAAGCGCGCGCGCGAACAACTCTTTCCCTGTGCCGCTCTCTCCAAGCAGAAGCACAGTAGAATCCGTCGGCGCAACCCGTTGCACCATCTGGCTCGCCGCTTGCATTGACGGATGTTCCCCAACAATGCGCGGAAAACCGTAGCGCTCCGCGTATTCCTCGCGCAGCAGTAAATTCTCGCGGAGCAATTCCTGCTGCCGCGCGGCCCGTGCGATCAGCAATTTCAAATGCTCCAAATCGACCGGCTTTTGTATGAAATCAAACGCGCCATCCTTCATCGCCGTCACGGCATCTTCGACCGAGCCGTAAGCGGTAATGAGAATTACGGGGATCATCGGATCGGCGCGCCGCGCTTCGCGAAGCACATCCAAGCCGGACGCGCCGGGAAGTTTCAGGTCAGTAAGGACGGTAAGGTAACGCTTGTTGCGGACTTTATCGATAGCCGAAGTGCCGTCTGGAGCCTCATCGACTGTGTAGCCGGCTTTCTCGAGGGCTTTGCGCAACATCGCGCGTAGTTCAGGCTTATCCTCGACGAGGAGGATTGCTTCCATTGCGCCGCGCTACTCTCTCGCCCAGCCGGGATCGCCGCCCGCTTGGCGGAGTTCATCCTCGAGTGTCGAGATGGCTTGCTGGTCGGCGTCAATCTGTTTCTTTTTATCGTCGATGGCCTTTTGCTTCTTGATGATGTCGCTGCGATCCACCGACTGCATCAGAGCCTTGGTCGGATCGGGGTAATACTGAAGCTGTAGTTGATCTGATTCGCGTTGCAGGACGGAAAGCTCAGTCTGATCCTGCGCCAGTTTCTGACGCGCATCCGCAAATTTCTTGCGCCATGTGGCCTCATCGTTCTTCGAAGAACCCGGCTGGCCGGCCTCCGCGGTTTTATCGGACGAAGCAGATGACTTGCCTGTTGTCTCGGCCGCCGTGCTGCCCACCACGGACACCGCTCCGGGTGTGGCGGGAATATTGTCGTTGGTAAAAACGGCTGACGCCTTCGGCGCATTTTTTTGCGCTTCGCGGTTCTTGCGCGCGGCTTCGACCAGCGGATCAGGTTTCGCCGCCGGCTGCGTTCCGGAAGTCTGAGTCTTCGATGGTGCAGACGCCTGTGATTGGCCGGATTGCTGTGTTTGTTGCGCCTGGGAGCGGTGCGGTGCAACGAAAAACACAACAATTGCCGCCAGCCAGATTCCTTTTCGCATAGCCTTCACCTCATTTCCACGCAGCATTTCGTCACCTGCTCCAGGCCGGATCGCCGCCGGCTTTGCGCAACGCGTCTTCTAAATCGTCAATCACCTTTTGATCCGCCGCGACCTGCTTTTCCTGGACGAGCATCGCCTGCTGTCTTGCCGCAGTATCCGTTTCGTTGAAATAGCGCGCAAACCCGAGCGCGTTGTAATTGCTTTTCAGTTCGGCGAGTTTGTCCTTGTCTTCGCGAAGCTTTGAACGCGCGACGCCGAATTTTTGACGCCACATCCTTTCGTCGTTTTTTGCGTCCTGCGCTTCAAGGGCCCGAGCGTTCGCGGAGGAATCACCCGAGGCCGATGCATTGCCCACGACAGAGATCGCCGTGGCGGATGTAGGCATATTTTCGTTGGTGAACACAACGGAAGGTGCGGGTGTCGCTTTCTTCGCTTGGCGCGCCCTGCGCGCGGCCTCGACTAACGGATCAGTCTTTGCCTGCGGTCCGGGAGCCGAGTTCGATTTCTGAGTCTCCGCTTGCCCTCCAGTTTGCGATTGCCCCGTGGACTGCCCCTGCGACGCCTGTTGCGCCACGGAGGCGTGCGGTACGCTAAAGAACAGCGCAACCGCTGTCAGCCAAATTCCTCTCCGCATAGCATCACCTCGGAAGCTCAATACGGACGCCTATTCTCCTTAGTTTAGATGCAGCTACAGTCCTAGGCAATCGGACAACGGCCGACGCTACCGCAAAGGTAACCATAAGTCGAATTCCGCGCCTCCTCCCGCGCGATTGCGGGCTTCCACTCGCCCCCCGTGCTGCAAGGCTATCTTTTGCACCAACGCTAGGCCCAACCCAGTCCCTGCCGACTTCGTAGTGAAGAAGGGCACGAATATCTTGTCGAGATCGCCGGGCGGGATCCCCGGCCCGTTGTCGCGCACCGCAATGCATTGCCAGCGTTGCCCGGCATGACCCTCCTGGCCGCCCGCGATTATCACCTCGCCCGCGTGCCCGTTGGACGACGCAGCTTCCGAAGCATTGCGCGCCAGATTCAGCAGCGCCTGCCGCAGCAGGCCTGCATCGCCGGAAACCGTTCCAAAGACGCCCTCGGTGCGGATTGTCGCTCCAGGAACCGCAGCGCCAATTTCGTCTGCGACTTGTTCCACCACCCCGGCCAGCTCACAATCCTCCTGCGCCAATTCAAGAGGCCGCGCGAACCGCAGAAATTCCGTCACCACATGCGTGAGCGATTTTGTCTGATCCAGAATTTTCTCTGCGCTTTCACCGATCTCCGACGACGGCGCTTCACTGCGAATCATCTGTGCGTAGCCGGAAATCGTCGCAAGCGCGTTCTTGAATTCGTGCGCGATTCCGGCCGACATTTCGCCCAGCGCAGCCAAATTCTCCTTCCAGCGCATCTGTTTCTGCAACGTGGCCAGTTCGGTCAGATCGCTCATCAAGCACAGCGCGCCCGCGATTTTCTGTGTCGGCGCCGCGCCAGGCCCTTCGACCAGCGTATTGCGCGCTGTCCGGTAGATCGGCGAAATCGTGACACCCAACTGGCGAAGCTCTCCGGAAGGCGTCGTGTGCGGCACTTCGCCACGCTGAAAAGTCTGACCCTCTCGTAAGCACGCGGTCAGCATTTCGGTCAGCGTCGAATCCTGCCCCAGAATTTCCGTGTATCGCCGGTATTGCAACCCGCGAATATCCAGATTCTTTTCCGCGGCCGGATTTGCAGAGCTGATGATCCCTGTCGCGTTCACCAGCAGGAGGCCCGCGGGCATGTTGCGCGTCACCGCCTCGCTCAACCGCTCCGTTTCTTGCGCGCGCTCCTTTTCGGTTTGATGTAGGCGGGCCAGCTCCTGTTCCTGCTCGCGCAGCCGCGCAATCACGCCTTGCATCGAAGCCGTCATAAATGCCGACGGGTTTTCGGAATTCACGCGGAAAGAATCCGCTGGGTCTTTCGGGTTTCGCCCATCTTCGCGCATGGACCGCCGGATGAAGAGGAATGCGCCAATCACGACTACAAAAATCAGCGCGACTATCGCGAGCGTGACGATAATCTCAAAGTTGAAATTTTGATGTGCTGGAGCGATGCCCATTAGCGCGGACCTACCGCATCACGAACAACGATTGGTACCACGTCACCACCGGCGTGCCAAAAAATACCACCGCCAGCGCGGCCGCCCCCAGAAACGTGCCGAAAGGCAGTTCGTAGTCAGAGCCTTTGCGTGAAGACAAAATAAAAATCGCTCCCAGAATTGCGCCGAGCACGGAGCCAAGCAGAATCGTGAGAATTGTGCGCCGCAGCCCCAGGAACGCGCCAGCCATGAGCATCATTTTCACGTCGCCGAAGCCCATGCCCTCGCGCCCGCGCAATCGGAAATATCCCTCGCCGACAAGCCACAGCACGCCGCCGCCAACAATTCCACCAATCAGAGCATCCGCGAAAGAAATAACCGGCGTCGGCGGAGGGAACTCGAAAAGCCGATTCGCGATCCACAGCGCCGCGCCGTCGTTGGGGCGCACGAAAAAGCTAACAATCAACCCGATCGCCAGGCCCGTGAAGTTCACCGTGTCCGGAAGCAATCGTTCGCGCCAGTCGGTAAAAATCAATACGACTAAAATGGCGCAGAACGCGGTCCATTTTATTGTCTCCACGGAATTCCCAAAGACCGCATAGCACGCCAGAAAAAGCAAGCCCGTAAGCAGTTCCACAGCCGGGTAAACTGGCGAGATGCGCATCTTGCACGCGCGGCATTTACCCGCAAGAAAAAAATAACTCAGCACGGGGATGTTATCGTAGGGCCGGATGGATTTTCCGCACCTGGGACACCGCGACGCCGGCCGCACCACGGACTTGCCCTTCGGCAGCCGGCTGATGCACACGTTCAAGAAGCTGCCAATGATCAGCCCAAACAGGAAGACGAATACGGCGATGAATTGTGTCGGGAGCACGATTTCACTGTGCCACAAGCCCGCGCGAGCCTCAATAACACGCGCAAAACGCGTGCCCGATGCCTAACGCGCCGCCTCAGTCAAGATATGTCGGTCGTTTACAGAAAAACAAGTCGTTGTCATTCCGAGGAGCCGCGCGACGCGCATTCGGCGACGTGGTTGCCACCGGCCTCACCACAATTCATGTCTGGGAATCGCTGCACGCGAAACTCTCGCAGGATGAAATTCGCCGCTTCTGGGCGCCCATCAGTCCGATTCCGTATCTGGCGAAATTGAGCGGGACAGACCAAAACTCTTGGCCATCAGCGGGCGCTACGATCCCACTTTTCAGGATGAATTCTCGGAAGATTTTTTCTCAACTGCGCGTGCCAACGAAGTTTCGTGCAAGTCGCTGCGATTGACTTGCGGACACTATTCACTCGGCGAAGCCCATTCAAATGGATCGCTGGCTGGCGCTTCGGCAAATTCCTGCGGAAAAATCTCAAGTAAGCGGTCGCAGAACGCCCAGGTGCTAGCGAAGTATATTTTGAACCTCGCCCTTCGCGACAAGTTGCGCTACCGCCGCAATATCCGGCGCGAGAGCGCGGTCTTTGTCAACGACGGGCGAAACAGAGCGCACCAGCGCGTATGCCTTTCGCGCCTCAACGCCCGTTTGCAGCGGCGCTTGGAAGTCGATCCCCTGGCATGCGGCAAGCAGCTCAATCGCGATCACGTTGCGCAGCGCGTCCAGCATCCGTTGCAGCCGCCGCGACGCGCTCATCCCCATCGACACGTAATCTTCCTGGTCGCCCGATGTGGGAATCGAATCGACCGAATGCGGAGTCGCCAGCGCCTTCAATTCGCTCGCGAGCGACGCAGCCACCACTTGCGCGATCATGAATCCCGAATTCAATCCAGGGTCCGCCGTCAAAAATGGAGGCAGCAGGCTCGTGTGAGGGTTCGTCATGTGCTCGATGCGGCGCTCACAGATTCCCGCGAGCGTCGCCAGCGCGATGGCGATTTGGTCTGCCGCCATGGCCAATGGCTGTCCGTGAAAATTTCCGCCGCTCACCACCTCTCCCGAATCCGCAAATACCAGCGGATTATCCGTCGCGCTGTTGAGCTCAATTGATAATGTCGTCCGCGCCTGCGAAAGCGAATCGCGCACTGCGCCGTGAACTTGCGGCGTGCAGCGTAAGCTGTACGCGTCCTGAACACGTGTATCTGTCTGGGCTGAACGGTGCGACTCGCGAATTTCGCTTCCGCGATTCAGCCGCGTCAAATTCCGCGCAGTTGCCGTTTGCCCGGGATACGGACGGATCCGCGAAATGCGTTCGTCGAAAGCCGCAGGACTCCCGCGCAGCGCATCCAGCGAAAGCGCGGCGGCCACATCCGCCGTATCGATCAGGATTTCCGCGTCGCGAATCGCAAGCGCCAGCAACGCAAGCATCCCTTGCGTGCCATTCAGCAACGCGAGGCCTTCTTTTGCTTCGAGGTTCAGCGGAACAATGTCCGCCTGCTTCAATGAATCACTGCCGGATGATCTTGCTCCCTTGTAAATGGCTTCGCCTTCGCCGATAGCGACGAGCGCCAAATGCGCCAGCGGCGCCAAGTCGCCCGACGCTCCAACCGATCCCTGCGACGGAATCACCGGCAATACGCCACGATTGAGCATCGCGAGTAGCGTTTCCACCACCACCGGACGAACGCCGCTGAATCCTTTCGCCAGCGCGTTCGCCCGCAGCAATATCATTGCGCGCGTTTCATCTTCGCTCAACGGCGCGCCAACCCCGCACGCATGGCTGCGCACCAGATTCACTTGCAACTCGCGAATCTGCTCTGGCTGGATGCGCACGGTGGCGAGAGCGCCGAAGCCCGTATTGATTCCGTAAGCGGCGACGTTCCCCTTTGACAGCCGTTCAACCACGGCCCGCGACGCGTCCATCCGCGCCCGCGCTTCCGGTGCCAGCGTCACTTCGAAGCCTTCGAGCACAACTTGATAAAGCTGCCCCAGCGTTAAGTCGTTGCCGGAAAGTGCGAGCGATTTCTTCATGATTTGTGCGCCGTTCCGGCGGCCACGGAGTCGCCCGCATGCGTCAACGGGAAATACTGGCGGTACTTTTCCGGCAAACTCCTCGGCCTGCCGTGCCGGTCGCAAATCACGTGGAGAGTTTCTCCCGTCGCGATTTTTGTGCCGTAAGTCTCGCTGAAGACTTCATACGCAAAAGTGATCGTGCGGCGCCGCGATTGCGTCACTGTGGTTTGAATTCGCAGAACATCATCGAACTTCGCCGGATGCTTGTACGTGCAACTCGCTTTCGCCACCACGACAAAACTGTCATCTTCGATTTCCATTTTCTTGTAGCTGAATCCCAATTGCCGCATCAGCTCCACACGCGCCACTTCAAACCATACGAAGAAATTCGCGTAGTAGACCACTCCCATCTGGTC
>DATGJE010000269.1:0-10590 GCA_035295305.1 Candidatus Acidiferrales bacterium
TGCCTATTTTGGTCTGCTCACGTCATTTCCCGTGCCATATGGCTGGTCTCTTCTGAAGAAATGCGTCAATTCCCTCTGCGGCATCTTCCAACAGCATGTTGCACGCCATCACCTCACCGGCGATGTCGTAGGCCGCGCCGAGAGGGCGATCGACCTGATCGTAGAATGCCTGTTTACCGAAGCGCACGGTAGCAGAACTGCGCGACAGAATGACGTCGGTGAATCGCGCAATTTCGCTGTCCAGTTTGCTGGCGGGAACCACGCGGTTGACAAGTCCCCAAGCCAGGGCTGTCTGGGCATTGATGGCCGCGCCAGTGAGCAACATCTCCATTGCGTGTTTCCGGCCGACATTCCGCACAACGCCGACAGCCGGCGTCGAGCAGAACACACCGATATTGATCCCCGGCATGGCGAATGTAGCGGTGTCGGCGGCGACGGCAAGGTCGCACATCGACACAAGCTGACAACCGGCGGCGGTCGCGATTCCTTGGACGCGGGCGATCACCGGCTGTGGGATTTCAGTGATGGTGATCATCATCCGGCTGCAGGCGTTAAACAGGCCCTGTTGCCAGCTCTTGTCGTCCGTGTGAGCGCGCATCTCCTTCAAGTCATGCCCCGCGCAGAAGCCTCTTCCGTCGGCGCCGAGGATCACAACTCGAATAGAGGGATCGCTGGCAAAGAGATCAAGTTCCTGCTGAATGGCCGCGATCATCTGGAGTGAGAGCGGATTGAAGCGCTCCGGACGATTGAGAGTAAGGGCAGCGATTCCATTCTCAACGTTTGAGAGGACAAACGGCTGTTTTGTGGTCGCCATGGCGTCGGCGTGCATAGTATCTCCGTTCTGGGAGCAAATTACTGAAGCTGATCTCGCACGTTCACCTGGAATTTGGATTCTCGCGCGAAAATGATCATGAATACTGGCCGCGGCCAGAAGTTCCAACCAAATCGGGCAATTTCAGCTTAAACTTCGGCTTCCTTGCAATGTCCAGTGGTGCTGCGCGAAACAAAGGAAACACCACGCGGAATCAATCGGTATTCGTAGGCCTCTCGTTCCAGGCCCTCGCGGAAGTCGGGATGCGCGATTAAAATGATCGCCTTCGCGCGCTCTGCGACAGACTTACCCTTCAAATTGACCATTCCATACTCGGTCACGACATACATCACATCCGAACGCGGCGTGGTTACGATATTACCGGGGTTAGGGTAAACACGATACGGCTGCGACGCTCACCTTTCTTCTTTCTTCTCGTAAGTTGAGGAAAGGCAGATGAACGATTTACCCCCTTTAGATGCACAGGCCCCGCGGACGAATTGCAATTGACCTCCAGTGCCGCTCAGGTGGCGATGGCCGTCGGATTCCGAAGCCAGCTGGCCCTGTAGATCGATTTGGGTGGTATTATTGATTGACACGACCTTGTCATTCTGCATGATGATGTGCGGGGAATTCGTATAGTCCACCTGGTGACAGTACCAATGCGGATTGCGGTTGGCGGTGGCGTAAAGGGCGAGCGATCCCAGCGCAAATGTACAGACCACATCCAAGGTTTTGCGCGATCCAGTCACCCGGCCTGAACGGTAAAGCAGACCCAGGCCGTCGGTAAGCATCTCGGTGTGAATTCCGAGGTCCTTGACTCCGCTTTCCATCAAGAGCGAGCAGACAGCATTAGGCATACCGCCGATCCCAATCTGAACGCATGCGCCATCCTCAAAACTCTGGCCTGGAAGAGATGAATGCTTTTTCCCTTCCTTGATCAGGGAGTGGGTTCCCGCACAAGGCGTGGCAACATACTATGCTTCTTGGGGACTGGGTCATAGTAGGGTTGATGTTGCGAATTTCCATTGCACTCACAACCCAGAGAATCGGCGCCTCATTTGACGAGTTGTCGGCAAACCGGAAACTGACGCGCGTCGCAATCACGGCCGTCAAACGGCAGTGGCCCAAACTACCACATCACTAGTATTGGGCCGGGCTGTCGCTGAGCTGCTTTTGCAGATCTGTGACTTGTTTTCGGACATAATAAAGCAGGGATTTTGGCGCCAAGACATCAACACGCGTCCCGAGGCCCAGTGCCACAAAACCAGCTTCCTCCTTGCTTTCGAAGTCTACCTCTACCGTCAGCCACCCCTTGGCGTCCGGGGCAGCGAGTTGGGTGGCACGATGCCAGGCGAATATTACTTTTGCGGCCTGCGGTTCGAGACGCAGGGTGGCAGGAAATCGTTTCCAGATCTCACTAAGTTCCTTTGTGGTCGCGGTCCAATATGCCGCCAGGTTGAAGTTGGTTGGGCGCTTGCATGCCTGCGTTAACGGCGTAGCGCGTTCAATACGCGAGATTCGAAATGTGCGCATTCCGGCTGGTGTACTGGCGACGAGATACCAGGCGCTGCCCTTTGCCACAAGACCAAGGGGATCAACAGTACGCTTGCTACGTTCGCCATTGGGCTTGCAATAGATGATGGCGAGTTTTCGGTCGAACGAGACGGCCTGCTGCACGATAGGGAGCATGGCAAGATTTTCGCGCGAAGGACGCCAGCCGCTGGTGTCCACATAGAGACGCTGGCGTATGGACGCCGCCTGCTCGCGCAGGGAACTCGGTAGAGCGGCCATGAGCTTTTGCAGAGCGCGTTCGGCCGCGGAAGCCAGTCGCTTATCACCGATCACCCTGGGCTGAGCCATTAGGAGGGCGCGCAATTCCATTTCATCGAGACCAGGTACCTGGGTGCGCCAATCGCCATCGAGTTGCCATCCCCCCTGCGCTCCGCGCGTCGCGAATATGGGCACTCCCGCGGCGCAAAGTGACTCCATGTCGCGGTGCACGGTTCGTTCGGAAACTTCAAGCCGCCGGGCTAGCTCGCGACCCGTAAGCCGGCCATGCGCCTGGAGCAGCAACAACACGGAAAGAAGGCGATCAGCGCGCAAGTTTGTGTCAGTCTCCTCTTAAATACGGTCTCAAAACAGGTGAAAAAATACGATCCCAATTATGACATGAGATGTCATATATGGCCCACTAACCTCTTCAGGCGTTGTGCGAAGGGATGACAGAGATGAAATTCACCCGGCACATAAACATCCGCGATGCGGTCATTAATCATCAGGCGCACCACCGAGGTTAGCTCACAGTCTACCTGAGGCTGACCTCGGTGCCCCTCCCCGCCATGTATGGGCCATCGGCGGATGAAGGCAGAGAGCTGTTCGCGTCAAAGTAGCCGGCGGGCCAGTCCTCCCGCGAACAGGGGAGGTGTTCTGGGGCTGTCCACGATGATAGTGGGTAACTCCTGAATCTTTCTTTTCGGTAGAGTCATCAAAAGCGAAACCTTGAATGGTTGGTGAAATGTAACCTGAACACTTAGAGAATGTTTTGTTGGGAGCGACAGAGAGTATGGCGAAGCGAATGATTCTGATGTTGGTCGTTATGACTGCCCTGATCGGAGGTCTTGGCTTTTTAAAGTACATGCAGGTGGAGGCGGCGTTCGCGAAGGGTGCGACTTTTCAGCCGCCGGCGACGGCCGTTACAACGGTCATCGCTCACCAAGAGACCTGGCCCTCGACCCTGACGGTCATCGGCACGGCTGCTGCCATTCAAGGCGTCACGGTCAGTGCTGATTTGCCCGGCACGGTTGCTAAGATCCAATTCGAGTCCGGCCAGTGGGTAAAAGCGGGGGATGTCTTGGTGGAATTGGACACGCGCCAGGAGCGCGCCCAACTCGCCAACATGGAAGCCCAGCGCGACCTCGCGAACATCAATTACGGCCGCACCGAGCAGCTTGTGAAAGAGGGCGTCATAGCTCGCTCGGAGTATGACAACGCCACTGCCCAGCAGAAAGCCACCGAGGCCCAGGTCGGTGACATCAAGGCTGCCATCGCCCGCAAGACGGTTCGCGCTCCGTTTTCAGGGGTGCTCGGTATTCGCCAGGTCAACCTCGGCCAGTATCTTGCCGCCGGGCAGGCGATCGTATCGCTGCAATCGCTCAATCCGATTTATGTGAACTTCGGCGTACCGCAGCAGGAAACGCCGAAGGTTGCTGTCGGCAGGGCCGTACGGGTCAGCAGTGATGATCTGCATGGCGCCCAATTCACCGGCCGCATCAATGCGATTGACTCGGTTGTCAATGAGCAGACGCGCAACATCGAGGTGCAAGCGACTCTCTCCAATCCGGGCGGCAAGCTGCGGCCCGGAATGTTTGTTAGCGTCGACTTGCCGCTGGGTGCGCCGCGCCAGGTAGTGCCGCTTCCGGCGTCGGCCATCAACTATGCCCCGTACGGCGACTCGGTTTACATCGTGACCGACGTGACCGATCGGAAGGGGCATACCTACCGCGGTGTCCGTCAGCAGGTGGTCAAGATCGAAGGTACGCGTGGCGATCAAGTCGCAGTTACCTCGGGCCTCAAAGCCGGCGACGAGGTCGTCAGTTCTGGAGTTTTCCGACTTTGTAACGGAGCTCCAGTCCAAGTCAACAACAAGGTGCAGCCCAGCAATAGCCCAGCTCCGAGGCCCGAGGACAGCTAAATGCTGCTCCGGTAGCCAAGTGCCAACTGAAGAGGGAGCTCCGGCCTGAGGCCTATAAAAGGAAAGGCCAATGAAGCTAACAGATCTGTTCGTCAAGCGCCCGGTCCTGGCGATCGTTGTCAACCTGGTCATACTTATAGCGGGTATTCAGGCCATTCGCTCACTGAGCGTGCGCCAATATCCGCGCAGCGACATCTCTGTAATTCAAGTAACTACTGTCTACGTTGGCGCTAATGCCGACCTCGTGCGCGGTTACATCACCACACCGCTCGAGCGCGTCATCGCCAGCGCTGACGGTATCGACTACATGGAATCCACCAGTGCTCAGGGCCTGAGCACTATTACGGTGCACTTAAAGATTAACTACGACACGACCGCGGCCCTGACCCAGATTCAGGCTAAAGTCGCGCAGGTTCGCAATGACCTGCCCCCCGAGTCGCAACTCCCTGTTATCGAGCTGCAGACTGCTGATACCGAGTTCGCGGCCATGTACCTCGGATTTTCAGCCAAGGATCTGGATCAAAACCAGATCACGGATTATCTGACACGCGTTGTGCAGCCCAAACTGAGCGCGATCAATGGTGTGCAACGTGCCGACATCCTCGGTAATCGCACCTTCGCGATGCGTATTTGGCTGAAACCCGAGCAGATGGCCGCCCGGGCTGTCTCGCCCTCCGACGTCCGCGATGCACTTTCGAAAAACAACTATCTTTCGGCCCTTGGTTCTACCAAGGGTTCCATGGTTTCCGTTAACCTCATTGCCAACACTGACCTCCGTAACGCGGACGACTTCCGCAAGATGGTCGTGAAGCAAGACAACGGTGTCGTGGTGCGCTTGGGCGAAATCGCCGATGTTCAACTCGGCGCTGAAAACTACGACCAAGACGTGCGCTTCAACGGTGAAACCGCAACCTTCATGGGCATTTGGGTCCTGCCCACCGCAAACTCTCTCGAAGTGATTAAGGATGTACGGAAGGCGCTTCCTGCTATCGAACAGCAATTGCCTACCGGCATGAAGCTCGGCATTCCGTATGATTCGACTGAATACATCCAAGACGCGATCAACGAAGTGCTACACACGCTGACCGAGACCCTGCTGATCGTGGTCGTCGTCATCTTCTTGTTCCTGGGCTCATTCCGATCGATCGCCATTCCGATTGTCGCCATCCCCATCTCGCTCATCGGTGCGGTCTTCCTGATGCTCGTGGCGGGGTTCACCATCAATCTTCTGACCTTGCTCGCCATCGTTCTCTCGGTCGGTCTGGTTGTGGACGATGCCATTGTCATGGTGGAAAATGTTGAGCGGCACCTCCATCTGGGCAAGTCCCCTTTTTTCGCGGCGCGCGACGCTGCTCGCGAACTCCTCGGGCCAATTATTGCCATGACCATCACGTTGGCCGCCGTCTACACTCCCGTCGGAATTCAGGGTGGTCTCACTGGAGCTCTGTTCCGCGAATTCGCGTTCACGTTGGCGGGCGCCGTTATTATCTCTGGCGTGGTGGCCCTCACCCTTTCACCGATGCTCGGTTCCAAACTGCTCCGTGCAGGTGACACCGAGCGAGGTTTCGCGGGCATCATCAATCGCAACTTCGACAAGGTTCGTGATCTCTACGTACGCTTGCTGTCCGGAACGTTGCGGTATCGCCCGGTTGTGCTCACTCTGTGGGCCATTGTTGCCGTACTCATCATCCCCTTCTACATGTTCTCGCAGCGCGAACTTGCTCCTGCTGAAGACCAGGGAGTCGTGTTTGGTGTAATTCAGTCGTCGGCCAATTCCACGATCGACCAGACCAACCTCTTCACCCGACAGGTTTACGACGTTTACCACTCGTTTCCGGAGAGCGCGAGCATATTCCAGATCACAAACCCGAGCGGCGGCTTTGGCGGCATGGTTACCAAGCCCTGGAGCCAGCGCAAGAAGACCGCGCAGCAGCTGCTGGTAGAGTCCAGTGGCCCGCTCTCGAAAATCGCCGGCATTCGCGTGATTCCACTCACGCCACCGCCTCTGCCTGGCGGCGGGAACTTCCCCGTGGACTTCGCGATTGTATCCGCCGCTGAACCCGAGCAGGTCAGTCAGCTCGCCGAGCAGATCACAGCGAAGGCCATGGCAAGTGGCATGTTCATTTACGCCGATACCGACGTCAAGTTCGACCAGCCGCAGACCGAAATCGTCTTCGATCGCGACAAGCTTCGGTCGCAGGGCGTCGATCTCAGCCAGGCGGGAACAGATCTCGGCACCATGCTGGGCGGCAATTACGTCAACCGCTTCAGCATTCAGGGCCGAAGCTACAAGGTTATCCCACAAGTGGAGCGCGCCGAGCGGCTCACTCCCGACCAGCTCTCCGATATCTATGTCAAGGGCTCGTCGAACCAACTCGTCCCGCTCTCCACGTTCGCCACGCTGAAGACAACAACTGAACCCCGGTCGTTAAACAAGTTTCAGCAACTCAACGCGGTCCGTATCCAAGGCGTGATCCCGCCCAACGTGCCGCTCGACCAAGCGCTCACGTTCCTGGAAAACACGGCAAAACAGATTTTGCCGCAGGGCTTCACGGTCGATTACGCGGGCGAGTCGCGCCAGCTTCGTGTGGAAGGTAGCAAGTTTCTGGGCACGTTCGCGCTTTCAGGGATCTTGATTTACTTGGTCCTGGCCGCGCAGTTCGAGAGCTTCCGCGATCCGTTCATTATTTTGATCGGCTCGGTGCCACTCGCCATCTCGGGAGCCCTGGTGTTTTCGTTCCTCGGATTTACCACCCTGAACATCTATAGCGAGGTAGGACTGATCACGCTTGTCGGCCTCATCGCTAAAAACGGTATTCTGATTGTCGAGTTCGCGAACCACCTGCAAGAGACAGGTAAGACGAAGCTTGAGGCGATCATCGGCGCGGCCGGCACCCGGCTCCGCCCTATCCTGATGACCACCGCGGCCACGGTCTGTGGCCACTTCCCCCTTGTGCTGGCCAAGGGTCCGGGTGCCGGCGCACGAAATAGCATCGGAACCGTGCTGGTAACAGGAATGATTATCGGCACGATCTTCACGCTGTTTGTGGTGCCCTCGATTTACATGTTGGTCGCCAAGACGCACAGACCGATTCTGGACGAAGAGGCGGAAGAGTTCGACCTGGCTGAGCCGGCTGGGGCGGCGTCCTAATGTTTGTGTGGTCAATAGACGTACTCTGCACGGATCGACGCAGAAACGTGGAAGCGATTGCGGTGGGTGGAGCTCTTCTTTCGCCTTGAGAACCGCAGTGTCGTTTGCCTGAAGTGCGGCATATCACGCCCTACACTTCGAAAATGGATGCGCGATCCGCGCTCGTCACGCCCTTAAAACGCACGAGCGACCGGGCCAGCTTCACCTCTCCCGGGTGCGCTTTTGGTGGTCTGCCTCCGCACCGACCCGCGCGGCTGTCACGCCCCGGCCCTCCGATGGCTCCTCCGGCGACGAAAGAGGACAAAGAGAGGGACGCGGGGCTCTTCTTGTTGGTCGATGCGGCAGAAAACAATAATTCGGCCGTCCGTGGGACGGCCCTCAACTGGATTCACTCTCTACAAAGCTCGCAATGGGAGAATGTTGAGTATTCCCAGTTTCTCGAAGCCATGATTGCAACCTATCGATCGAACGTGAGCGCAAAAACGCGCACGGAAATTGCTCGAATGCTGGCCATGAATCCCTGCCGTCGCGTGGATCGGTTCATGGAAGCCGCCAGGCATTCATCGGTCCCAGAAGTCCGAACCACAGCCTCAAAGTATCTTTCACCGAGGCGCCCGGCTCGAACTAGGCGGCTACCGGGAAGGTAATGATCAGAATAGGATGACTCGGCCATAATAACGTCGGAACTTTGGGGAAACCCTATAAATCTAATCTGCTTTCCCGCGAAGGATATGCCTGATTTCCCCCCCAAAATCATGAGACGCGAAATGCAGAATCTCTTCGGGGCCAATTAACTCGCGAATGCTAGTGTCAACAATCTACTCTCCGCCGCCCCGAAACCAGAAGCTCTGTCGCAGACACAGGCGATTTCGCGCATATCTTTGGGAATGCCCTTCCAGAAGGCGTAAAAACCGAATGCCATGTTTTATACCTGGCCGGTGAAAATCAGCAGGATGGCGCCGAGTTCAACCCCGAACTGACGTTTGGGAACAGCGCAACCATCGCGAGCATGACGCCAGGCAGCAAGCTGAAGACCGGGATCGACTGCGATGTCACACTTGCAGCCAATGCGCACAGAGCAGTGATGTGCAGGGTGATGGACGCTTCCAATCGTGCGAACAGTGAACAGCCTCGCTCTTCGCAGGATTCACCATGTTATATTCATGCGGCATGCAGAACATCAAAGCCGCGGCCGTCCAGTTTGAGCCTTGTCCGGGTGACAAACGCGCTAATCTCGAAACCATAATGTCGGTTGCGGAACAAGCCGCCGCCCAGAAGGTTCAGCTGCTGGTCTTTCCCGAGTGCTGCATCACGGGTTACTGGTTCCTGCGTAAACTTTCCCGCCAGGAAGTGTCCGATATCGCGGAACCGGCATCCAATGGACCCTCTTCGAAAATTTTGATTGATCTGGCGCTCCGATACGGTCTAACAATTGGTGCGGGTCTTGTGGAGGCGGGTGAGGATGGCCGCTTCTATAACACCTACATCGTAGCTATGCCGAACGGCGAAATGCGCCGCCATCGTAAACTGCACGCGTTCGAAAATGAACATATTGCCTCCGGGAGCGAATACACGGTCTTCGATATCCCGCAGGGCTGCCGTGTAGGTGTGTTGATTTGCTATGACGTTAATTTGATCGAGAACGTCCGCATTACAGCACTGATGGGCGCCGAAGTGCTGCTGGCGCCGCATCAGACCGGCGGCTGTCGCACCCACAATCCTCATCTCATGGGCGCAATTGATCGCCAGCTTTGGGATGATCGCGGCCGTAACCCGGACGCAATACGTCGTGAAATCGTGGGCGAAAAGGGACGTGGCTGGCTCATGCGCTGGCTGCCCAGCCGTGCCCACGACAACGGGGTATTCCTGGTTTTTGCCAACGGGGTTGGTGTGGATGATGACGAGATCCGAACCGGCAATTCCATGATTCTCGACCCATACGGCCGCATCTTGGCAGAAACCACCGAACCCGGCCCGGACATGGTCGTGGCAGACCTGCACGCCGAAATGCTGGGGCAGAGCACCGGGCGATCCTGGATCCAGGCCCGGCGTCCCTGCCTTTATTCTCTCCTGACCCAAGCCACCGGCAGAGAGCGCGACGCTCGTGTGTTGAAATTCGAGGAGTAAGTTTCTGCTTTCAGCACCATCGACCGCCTCCAATACTGCCGGATTCAGGAGATCGTCGCCGGACCAAATGCCGACTGAATAGCGCAAGCTGCTCTGCGCTAGGCCGCATTCCGGTTACGCGGTCTGTCCACTGACGGTTCCTGTTCCGTCTGGACGCCGCTCCGCTTTTCGTCCTCACCCGCGGAATTCCGACGGGATCGAATCTCGATCCAGACCAGTAGCGCAATCGAAGCGGCGGTCAGCGTGCCTACCATGATGTGGTCAACTGCCATACTTCTATCCTCCTCAATTTGTATTCACCCGGTCGGAACTGCTCCCCGCCTAGGCCAACCGGGTGACACAAGGTTGTACTTGCATGCGTCTCTGAATTCAGGCGGCTACCCCTGCGGCCTGGGGCTGGTATTCAACCCGCAGAATCCGCAGACGCCGCATTCCCGATGGAACTTGCCATTCGACTGTGGTGCCGGCACCGTAGCCCAGAAGCGCTGTGCCAATCGGCGCCAGAACAGAAATGCGGTTCTTGGCCAAATCAGCATCTCTCGGAAACACGATCTGGTACGCATACACATGGCCGCTGTCCATGTCTTCAACGCGCACGTGTGAGTTCATGGTCACCAGGTCATCCGGGACTTCCTCAGCCCGTGCAATCGTGGCGCGCTCCAGTTCCTGCTCCAGAGCGTCGAGATGCTGCGCATCCCGGTGCCTGAAACGTCTGGAGGACTCGATGAGGCGCTGCAGACGCGCGTAGTCGGATTCAGTGACGACAATGCTTTTTCCTTTCACAGCCTTTTCCTCCTTGGACCTGTA
>DATGJE010000270.1:0-4760 GCA_035295305.1 Candidatus Acidiferrales bacterium
CCCTGATGCGAGCCGATCGCCTTTCCCGCTATCACCGCGCCTTCGATCAGCGCGTGCGGGTCCATTTCCATCAGCGGACGATCTTTGCTTGTCCCGGGCTCGCTTTCGTCGGCATTCGCCACAACATATTTCGGCTTCGGAGAATTCTTCGGAACGAACGACCATTTCATTCCGGTGGGAAAGCCGGCTCCGCCGCGTCCGCGCAGATTCGATTTTTTCACCTCGTCGATAATCTGGTCGGCGGTCATTTCCTTGAGTGCCTTTTCGAGCGCCTGATAGCCTTCAAGATCGCGATAGACCTTCAGCGTGCGCGAATCGCGAACGCCGAATCGCTGACTGATTACTCGATTTTCGCCGGGCGCAGGCTCGTGCAACGAGCCGGAAATCACCGGCACGGGCGCCGGTCTTTTGCCGGCGGCGAACTGATCGAGAATTGCGTCCACTTTTTCGGGGGTAAGATTTTCGTAGAAATCGTAATTGACCTGCATCGCGGGCGCGCCCGAGCATGCGCCCATGCATTCGACTTCTTCGAGGGAGAAAATGCCGTTCGGAGTCGTCTGGCGATTGCCGATGCCTAGGCGCTTTTCAACGTGCGCCAGGATCTCGTATCCACCGCGAAGCTGGCACGAAGTGTTGGTGCACACCTGAACGTGGTTCTTTCCGACGGGTTTGCGGTGGAGCATCGAGTAATACGAAAGCGTTTCCGTGACCTCGGTCATGTTCAGGCCGAGGCGGCGTGCGATTTCGTCGAGGATTTCGTCGCTCAAGTGGCCAAATTCATCCTGCGCATACATCATCATGGGAATCAACGCGGAGCGCTTGACGGGATAACGCCCGACAAGCTGGTTGAATTTGGCGTCGAGCTGAGCGGGAATTTGCATCAGCGGTCCACTTCTCCCAGAACGATGTCGATTGTGCCGATGCTGGCGACCACGTCGGCGATCAGCTTGCCGACCACCAGATGCGGCAACGCTTGCAGGTTGACGAACGACGGCGCGCGCATTTTCACGCGGTACGGACGGTTCGAGCCGTCGCTCACCACGAAAAAACCAACTTCACCGCGCGGCGATTCGATCGCTTGATAGACTTCGCCCGGCGGTGGCGTGATTCCTTCAGTCCAAATCTTGAAGTGATAAATCAAGCCCTCGATGGAGGTCTTCATTTCCTCGCGCGAAGGTGGCACCAGGCCGCGAACTTCGGCGCGGAAGGGCCCCTGCGGCGGAATTTTCTTAATGGCCTGCTTGCAGATCTTCGCGCTCTCTTTTATTTCCGCGACGCGCACTTGGTATCGCGCGTAAACATCTCCAGCGGTTTGCGTTTGGACTTTGAAATCAAATTCGTCGTAGCTGGAGTAGGGGAAATACTTGCGGACGTCGTAATCGCTGCCGCTGCCGCGAAGCGATGGCCCCGAGACAGCCATGGCGATGGCGTCGTCGAGCTTCAGCACGCCAACGCCCTGCGTGCGCAGCTTCCAAATCGGATTTTCCGTGAGCAGGTCTTCGTATTCGGCAACGTGCCCCGGCAAAGTGTCGAGGAATTTTGAAATCCATTCGAGATAGCCCGGCGGAGGTTCGAGCGCCAGTCCGCCAATGCGGAAATAGCTGGTCATCATGCGCTGGCCGGAAATGGCTTCCAAAATCTTGAGGATTTCCTCGCGCTCGCGGAAGCAATAAAGGAAAACGCTCATCGCACCCAGGTCAATGGCATGCGTCCCGAGCCAAACGAGGTGCGAAGAAATGCGCGTCAGCTCCGTCAGCAGCACGCGAATGTATTGCGCGCGCTTGGGCACTTCGATGTCCGCGAGCTTTTCAACCGCAAGGCAGTAGCCGAGATTGTTGGAAAGATTCGCCAGATAATCAATGCGATCGGTCAGCGGTATGCACTGAGAATAGGTGAGATTCTCGCAGTTTTTCTCGATGCCCGTGTGCAGGTAGCCGATGACCGGTTCAGCCTTGAGCACGACTTCGCCATCGAGCTCGAGGATCACGCGCAACACGCCGTGGGTGGACGGATGCTGCGGGCCCATGTTGAGAACCATGGTCTTGTTTTCTGGCTTGGTCG
Source organism: Candidatus Acidiferrales bacterium (assembly GCA_035295305.1). GTDB lineage: Bacteria > Acidobacteriota > Terriglobia > Acidiferrales > UBA7541 > DAHUXN01. The sequence goes on from DATGJE010000270.1 coordinate 2,062, forward strand.
CGGCAACGGGCGCGCCGACGGTGGTGGACATCAGCGATAGCCCTCCACGGGATAGTCTTTACGGTGCGGGTGGCCTTCCCAGTCGTCCGGCATCAGAATGCGAGTCAAATTTGGGTGGCCCTCGAAGCGCACGCCCATCAAATCCCAAACTTCGCGCTCGTGCCAGTTCGCCGTGGGCCACACGGGAACCACGGTGGGAACCACAGGATCTTTCGTCGTGACTTTTACCTTGATGCGCAGGCGTTGGCGATGGCTCAGACTGGTCAGGTGATAATTAACTTCAAAGCGCGGCTCGATAGGGAAGCGGTCGACGGCGCTGATATCCGAGAGAAATGCAAAATCCAAATCAGGATCGGATTTGAGGAATTCGCACGCGCTGATCAGGCGGTTGCGCGGCAAAACGACAGTCGTCTCGCCGCGAAAAGAAATTACCTCGGTGATCCCTTGCGGGTCACGTTCTTTCAGTTTGCGGACTACCAGCGACTCGTTTTGTTGCTCTGCTTCCACTCTTATAAGTCCGATTCCGGCGGCGAGGTCTGCCTGCGGTAGCAGGCTACTTCCATTCCAGCGCGCCCTTTTTCCACAAATAAATATAGCCCACAACCAGGATAGCAATGTACAGCAGCATCTCTACAAAACCGAACATATTCAGCTGCCTGAAAACGATAGCCCAGGGATAAAGAAAAATGGCTTCGATGTCGAATAATATGAAAATCATGGCCACCATGTAGAAATGCACGGAGTAAGGCTCGCGCGCATCGCCCGTGGGACGAATGCCGCATTCGTAGGGCTGGTCTTTCGCGCGGACCTTCAGATGGCGTCCCACTAGGGAAGAGGCAATAATAAGAACAGCGGCGAGTCCCGCGGCGAGCAGGAACATCAGCAGCAAAGGAGCGTAACTGTCGAGGTAGCTTCCGTTCATTTTACGTGCGCTGCTATAATAGCGGGGCAGGCACGTCCTGGTCAAATATGTACATAAACTTTTTTTGATTTTGTTTTCGACGATGGCCGATGCTGCCGAGGGAGTTTTTTTGCGATGAGTTCGGGGTTTAACTCGGACGTGAACGTGAGCGGCGAGGTTTGCCACGTTCAGACGGAGGACCACGGGCAGCCGGAATGCCTGATCGAGACGCTGGTTTATCAGCGCGGGCGTATTTTTCACCGCCGCACCTCGAATTACTCGGATTTGGTTGCGGAGCCGGGAATTTCAGAAGCGGCGCTGCTCGATCGCGTGAAAGCTCAGCATCGCGCTGTGATGGATGCTGTACGCGACGGCGCGATTGCGGTTCCGGCGGGTGCGGAGGGCGGTGTTCGCGCATCCGGCAATGGGATTCAACTGCGGCTGCGCAATGCGAATTCGTGGCTGGCCGCAGGCAAGGCTACGCTCGACGTGCAAGTTTTGCGGCGCGGCGGCAGCGAACCTGTGCCCAATGCGACCGTGGAGGCAAACATTACGGGCGTAACAGATGAGGCGCGTTTTTCGGCCTCGACCGGAGATGATGGCGTGGCGGAGTTGCGTTTTGCGATGCCGCCCCTGGGAGGCAGCGGCTCTGAGTTGGTGATTCGAGCCCAGTCGGAAGCGGGGAACGACGAAGTGCGTTACGCGTTGCGCTCCAAGGCTAAGCCAGCGCCGCCCGAAACCAAATTCTGAATGGCTGCCCTGAACATCTCCATGCAAGTGACAATTCAAATTTCGATCAATGGCGAGCCGCGCGAAGTTCCCAACAGCCTGAATGTCGTTGCGCTTCTCGCCCACCTGGGAATTACGGCGGAGCGCGTGGCGATTGAGCGCAACCGCGACATTTTGCCGCGCGCAAATTGGCAGGGGACGCTTGTTCAACCTGGCGATTCCTACGAACTTGTTCACTTCGTCGGCGGTGGCTAAGCGTCTGTGTGGCAACTTGCGCTTTTCGTCAGGGCACGGTTTCAACCGTGCCGTAACTGACGGAAAATCCGGCTTCAGCCGCTGAGGGCATGATTCCGAGTGCTCACACAGATTCTAAATCCCTTCGAGCAGGTGGCCGAGCTTCTTCTTTTTGGTGAGCAGGTAACCGCGCGCGCGACGCGTCGTCGGCGGCTCGCACGGAACGCGTTCGGCGAGCCGAATTCCCCCGGCTTCCAGTTGCGCGACTTTGTCGGGATTGTTTGAAAGTAAACGCACCGCGCGAACGCCGAGCAGTTTGAGCGCCTGCGCGCAAAAACGATAATCGCGATGGTCAGCCTCGAAGCCGAGTTTCCGATTGGCTTCGACCGTGTCCATGCCGCGATCCTGCAGTTCGTAAGCCTTCAATTTATTCATCAGGCCGATTCCGCGGCCCTCCTGCGGCAAATAAAGAACGATTCCGCAACGCGCGCGCGATGTGCGCTCGAGGGCCATTTCGAGTTGCGCGCGACAATCGCATCGCTCGGAGTGAAACACGTCGCCCGTCAGGCATTGCGAATGGATGCGGACGAGCGGCGCTTCTCCGCGCCGAATCTTGCCATGCACCAGCGCGACGGCGCTTTCCGCGGCGCTGGCACCTTCAATGCCGAGAATCGTGAACTTGCCATATCGCGTCGGCAACTCCGCGCGCGCCACGATCCGCGCCTTGCCCGTTTTTTTCTTGCGAGCCATCAGCGAAGCTTTATGAGGAATGAAAGCCAATCATTATAGCAGTACTTTTTGCTACGTCAGAAATACCATGTATGAGGTGGGTTTA
>DATGJE010000271.1:0-3588 GCA_035295305.1 Candidatus Acidiferrales bacterium
CAGAATGATTGATTGGAAAAACTAGAAATGGCGCGCCGGCGCGCGAAAGCGTTTCGCTTCCGGCCGGGGGTTACAGGAGAGGCTTAATGATTCTCATGGGCGACCTGCCCTTTCGTGTTGCGTTCGAAGACTGTACGCAGCACTCGTGCAAATGTCAATTATTTTTGCTGTGCGACGATGCCAGGGTTCTTTTCCGGAGACGCCAACGCAAAATCATTTGCCGGGCAGTCAAAAGGCTATAATCTCGCCGCTCAATGATTCAAGCATTGCAGCGTCGATCGAATTCCAGGAGGCCCGAATGAAGCGCGTTGCCATTCTAATTCTTTCAGTCATGTTCTTTGCGACGGCGGCAACACCTCAAAACGATTCTGCCACGTCGCGCGTCGTTTCGGCCGTCCGCGCCTATCGCGTCGCCCACGAACCGCAAATCATCAGTGAATTCGTCAGCCTCCTCTCGATTCCCAACGTCGCCTCAGACACGCCAAACATTCAGCGTAACGCGACGGCCCTCGTTGAAATGCTCAAGCGTCGCGGCTTTCGCACTGAGCTTCTGCCGATTCCCGGACGCGGCCCTGTCGTCTTCGGCGATCTCGAATCGCCCGGCGCCAAGGGCACGGTAATTTTCTACTGCCACTATGACGGACAGCCTGTGGAAGCGAACAAATGGATCGGCACGAAGCCCTTCGTTCCCGCGCTGCGCACCGACACGATCGATGCCGGCGGCCATCTTATTCCCTTTCCAGAACAGCCCGGCGCCTATAAAGACGGCTGGCGCCTTTACGCGCGCTCGGCGGCGGACGATAAAGCACCAATCGTTGCTTTGCTTGCCGCAGTCGATGCATTGCGTGCCAACCACATTCCCCTTGCCGTAAACCTAAAGCTCGTCCTCGAAGGCGAGGAAGAAGACAGCTCGCCGCATCTCGCCGCAACAATCGACGCGCATAAGAATCTTTTCGCAGGCGATTTGCTGATCACTGCCGACGGGCCCATCGATCAAAGCGGCCGGCCACTCGTTTTCTTCGGCAATCGCGGCGTAATCTCAGTGCGCATCACCGTTTTCGGCCCGCTGCATCCCCTTCACAGCGGACACTACGGCAATTGGGCGCCCAATCCCGCGATGCGCCTCGCGCAACTTCTCGCAACAATGAAAGACGCGAAGGGCCACGTGCTCGTCGCCGGCTTCTACGACAACGTTGTTCCGCTGGGCCACGCAGAACAGAAGGCCATCGCCGAAGCGCCCGACAATGACGCGGGGCTTTTGCACGCATTTGGCATCGCCGCACCTGATGGCGGCGGCAAAAAGCTTCTCGAACTGCTAAATGAACCTTCGCTCAATATTGACGGCCTCGAAAGCGGCTGGACCGGCGCGCAATCGAAAACGATTATTCCGGACACAGCGACCGCGTCGCTCGACATGCGCCTCGTGAAAAACGCCGGGCCAGATCAGGAATTCGACCGTCTCGTCGCACACATCCGCAAACAAGGCTTCTACGTGACTGACCGCGAACCCACCATGGACGAACGCGCCAAATATCCGCGCATCGCCGAAGTCACGCGCGACAAAGGTTACCCCGCCACGCGCACCGCAATGGATCTGCCAATATCGCAGGCGCTGATGCGCGCGGTGGACGAAGGCGCGGGTGAGCCGACGGTGAAGTTGCCGCTGCTCGGCGGAAGCGTGCCGATGTACATCTTCGCGGATTTGGGATTGCCGGTGATTGGCGTGCCGATTGCGAATTTCGACGACAATCAGCACAGCGCAAACGAAAATCTTCGCATCGGCAACCTGTGGACCGGCATGGAAATCTACGCGGCAATCCTCGCGGAATTACGCTGGTAGGCAAATTTACAACGAGAGGAAATTCTCGAGCAGGTGGAAGCCTTCGCCAGTGAGCACCGATTCGGGGTGGAACTGCACGCCCTCGACGGGGAATTCGCGGTGGCGCAAACCCATAATCGTGCCGTCGGAGGTTTCCGCGGAGATTTCCAGACAGCGCGGCAGCGACCGCCGTTCTACAATCAGCGAATGATACCGCGTGGCCTCGAAATTCTGGGGCAGCTTGCGAAAAATCGTCTTGCCGTCGTGATGAATCTCGCTCGTCTTGCCGTGCATGATTTTTTTCGCGCGAATTACTTTGCCACCAAACGCGTCGCCAATTGCCTGATGCCCAAGGCAAACACCCAGAATCGGTATTTCCCCCGCGAAACGCTGCACCAGCGCCACGCTGATGCCCGCTTCGCGCGGCGTGCACGGCCCCGGCGAAATAATAATGCGCTCCGGACGCAATTTCTCCACTTCATCCAATGTGATCGCGTCGTTCCGCCGCACTTCGAGCTTCTGCCCCATCTGGCCAAGGTACTGCGCCAGGTTGTAGGTGAACGAATCGTAGTTATCGAGCAGCAGAATCATTCGTGTCTTCCGTACCTGTAATATCGGTGAGATGCACTTGCATCAAAATAGGGACTGGCTATGTGCCCCCCTGCCTCCTTATATCGGCCGCTCCTGCTTGCCTTGGTGCGCAATTTCGACAGCAACCACCAGCGCGCGCGCCTTGTTGACTGTCTCCTGATATTCCTTTTCGGGCACCGAGTCCGCCACCACGCCGCCTCCTGCCTGGATGTGAATCTTCCCATGCTTGGCCACCAACGTACGCAGGCCGATGCACGAATCGAGGTTCCCTGAAAAATCGAGATACAGAATCGCGCCTGCGTAGATTCCGCGCCGCGTCGGCTCAAGCTCGTCGATAATTTCCATCGCGCGGACTTTTGGCGCGCCGCTCAGCGTGCCCGCAGGAAAACACGCCATCAAAGCATCCAGGCAATCAATGTCCTTGCGCAACCGCCCGCGCAAACTCGACACCAAGTGCATCACGTGCGAATAGCGCTCGACGAACATCAACTTCTCCACCTTCACCGAGCCGTATTCGCAGACGCGCCCCAAATCGTTGCGTCCCAGGTCCACCAACATAATGTGCTCGGCGCGTTCCTTCGGGTCGGCAAGCAATTTCTTTTCGAGCAGTTTGTCTTCGTGCTCGTCGCGGCCGCGCGGGAGCGTTCCCGCGATCGGCCGGTAATGCGCGTCACGTCCTTGTACTTTTACGAGCATCTCCGGCGAACTTCCCACCACCGCCAGTTCGCCAAGGCGCAAGAAATAAAGATAGGGCGACGGGTTCACCACACGTAGCGCGCGATAAATCTCAAATGGATCGGCCGACGTTCGCGCGGAGAATCGCTGGCTCGGGACCACCTGAAAAATATCGCCCGCGCGGATGTATTCCTTGGCTCTGCGAACAGCAGCCATGTAACGCGACTTCGTGAAGTTCGAAGACACGCGCAGAGTCGCGCGGCCCTTTGCCTTCGGTAGTCGCGGCAACGGTTGTTCGAGTTTTCGCCGTGTGCGCGTGATTTCATGCACGGCGGCATCGTATTTCGCGCGCAAACTTCCCGGCCCTTCGGTGAACACATTGTGCACAATCCAGACGCGATGCTGCACATGGTCAAACACCACCAGCCCATGAAAAAACATCAGCACCGCATCGTCCAGCTTCAGCTCGTCTTCGCCTGTCGCAGGAATTCGTTCAATCAGCC
>DATGJE010000272.1:0-5021 GCA_035295305.1 Candidatus Acidiferrales bacterium
AATGCTCAACGACGCGCGCGGCCATCTTTTCGACGCGCCGCACATGGTCATTTTCCCCGCGCTCGCCGTGATGACCGCCGTCCTCGCTTTCAACTTGTTGGGAGACGCCCTGCGTGACTGGATGGACCCGCGCATCCGCTCGTACTTGGTCGTCACCGACCTTGCGCGGTGATAAACTACGATCACGGGTAGTGGAGTCTAAGCCAATGCGATTCGCCAAGGTTGTGCTAGTTCTGCTTGCGACGTCTTGGGCGATCAGAGTCCACGCTCAGGTCCGTGTCCCCGGCTCTGTTGCGGGATTCCGGTTAGTCGCGGTGCCGCAAGAGGCCATCAACATCCCGGCAGACTTGCGGCCATATATCCCCAAGGGTCAGGTTCTGAGGCAGGCATTTCGCACACAGCTCGCATCTTCGGGTGAAACGATCTTTTTGTATGACGACGGCGAAAAAATTCTACCGCGGATTTACCTGGGGGCACTGCGGGATGGACGGAAGTTCAAACTCCTTGATGGCGGGATCACCGGCGTGGAGCGTTTCCTGTTGATGCGCTTGGACCAAGGCAAGAACGCACTCGCAGTGGTGTACCACACAGGCGAAGATTCTGCAGATAATGAATTTGTGATCTTTGCGGGCGCGGAGGGTTCCTATAAGAAGATTTTCTTTGAGCAGACGATGGAAGGTCAGATGCGAATTGTTTCTACCAACCCGCTCGGGTTCACATTGTCATCCGCTGCGGCGGAACTCGATCCAAGAGACGCGTCATGCGTCTGGTGTCCTCATCGATTTAGGATTAAGACCTATGCCTGGGATGGACAACAATTTAGACTCACGAACAGAGTGCTAACCACGAAGTTCTTAAGGCCGCCGGAGCCCAGTCCTAGCAACGCATTCATCGCGCAGGTGTCAGGAGAAGCTGGGAAGAAGAAATAGGCTACTTTTACGCGAATTCGACGGTGACTTCGGCGCCGCGATTTGCCCCGACAACCTTCGCCGCGCTTCCGCGATTCACTGCCACCTCAAAAAAACCGCTCGAGCCCATCAACAGCACCGGCTCATTCGGCCCGCCTTCTGAGAACGTCTGCGCGAATTTGGAAATCTCCACATTTCCAACGCGCATCTTGAAACTCGTCCCGGCAATCACTTGCGGCAAATCCTCGGCTGCGAGATTCGTCAGCAGATTCCCAAAATTGTCGGCGCGCAACACCACGCCCTTCACGCCTTTGCCGGAGGGTTTCGGTTTAGGCAGAGTGAAGCGCACAAAATCAGTGATTTCTTCGCCAAACGCATTTGTCTGCCACGTCTTTGAAAGCCACGCCGCGACCGGCGAAAAAATATCGCGTCCGTGAAACGTGGTGCTCAACGGCTGCAGAAAATAATGGTCGGAAGTGATATGCCGCACGGTCAGCTGTTCTTCGCGCTCGTAGACCATCGAAAGCACGCCGTTATCCGGCGCGACAAAATAGTGCGTGCCAGCGCTCACCAGCAGAGGCCGCCGCTCCGTGCCCACTCCCGGATCCACTACGACCACGTGTATCGTCTTCGCCGGGAAATACTTGTACGCCTGCCCAATCGCCAGCGCGCCATCGAGCAAATCATAGGGCAGAACGTGGTGCGTGATGTCTGCAATTTCGGCGTCGGGATTGATGCTCAGGATGACGCCCTTCATCGTCCCGGCCAAATGATCGGCCGATCCGAAGTCCGTCGTCAAAGTAATGATGGAACGCGCCAAATTCGTCTCCCGATTTCAGCTTGCTTGATTCTACAAGTCTGTCAGAGACATTCGTGCAAGGCAATCTTCCTGGCTGCGTAGGTTTCCTGGTGTGAAATCGCTCGATTCGAGTCTTGTGGCTCAGGTTCCGGCCGCGGCTTTTCACGCGGGCTGACGTGAGGTTTTTCGTGTCGGGCGGCGCGGCTCCGATTCCGGTGGCACTACATGATTCCCGGAATCTCCGGCGAATGCATCGGATTGAAAGCGCTCTCGCCTGCTTTCTTTTCATCCTTCGAGTTTCCCCACGTCCAATAGAGTCCCAGGTACGCGTAAGTTTCCGCCAAGCCAGCCACCGAATGCCCGTAGCAAAACAGCAGTTGAAATCCTGGATTCCGGAAATAGTAATATCCGCCGAAATCGACGAGCGTCGCCGCGCCCGGCTGCGTCGTCAACCGGCCTTCGTTCCCGTGCGAGAAAACTTCTGTTCCCAGCGTCAGTCTTTTTCCAATGTCGCGCTGCAGCAGCCATCCACCAAACGTGAAATTGTTGAAACCGGTCTGCGGTATTATCGTTTCCCCCACGCCGCCATACGTTGTCCATGGTCCCCAGCTTTTCTGTACCCACACGGGCAGTCTCCACCAGACTTTCCCTACTCCCAAGCCGTTCGCCGAATCTCCGGTGGGTACTTCGATCATCGTGAACGTCCCAATCATCGGCCTGTACTTCGTTTCTTTCACGTAGCGCAACTTCACGCCGATTTCAGTGTCGCCCACGCCCCACGCGCGTCCGCCTACTCCAGCACCGGAATATCGCGCATTGTTGTACGGGAAAATTGCCGCAGCCGGGAACACGATATGGAACTGCGTGTTCGGCAGAATGCCCCAGTTGAACTCAAGCGCCGGACCAAGCGTATCGATCTCGACGCCCGTGCCATCCATGGCTCCAAACGTATAAAATTCGTAGTGACGAAAATCCACCGGCTCCGGGTCGTCCGTTTGAAACGGCGGTCCCGCTTTCGCCGCCGTCGCGACAATGAAGAAGAACGCCACCACAGCCACGGCCTTGGCAATTCTTTTGTGAACCATACTCGTCCTTGTTATTCACGCCCAAAATGTAAACGCGACATTTAATCACGCTTGCCTTGACCGTGTCCGCAGCAAACGTTATTCTGGATTCTACTTTGACACCTTCATCCATGCGCCGCGTCTACTTAGATTACAACGCCACCACTCCCGTCGCGCCTGAAGTGCTCGACGCGATGCTGCCTTACTTCACCGAAGGCTACGGCAACGCCAGCTCGATTCATTCCGCGGGGCAAAGCGCCCGCGCCGCGGTCGAAACGGCGCGCCAATCGGTCGCCGCACTCATTGGCGCAAAGCCTTCCGAAATTGTCTTCACCAGTGGCGGCACGGAAGCGGACAATCTCGCCGTCCTCGGCTTCGTCGCCGCAATGCGCCGCGAAAAGAAGCACGTCATCTGTTCGACGATCGAGCACCACGCGGTCCTCAACGCCGTCGAAGCTCTCGAAAAGCAGGGCATCGAAGTCACCTGGCTCCCGGTCTCCCGTGACGGCATCGTCGATCCCGAAGATGTTCGCCGCGCGATTCGCCCCGAGACCGTTCTCATCACCGTGATGCACGCGAACAACGAGCTCGGCACCATCCAGCCCATCGCGGAAATCGGCCGCATCGCTTTCGGATCCGACGTTTATTTTCACACTGACGCGGTTCAGTCCGCCGGAAAAATTCCCGTTGACGTCAACGAACTCAAAGTCGATTTCCTCGCGCTCTCCGCGCACAAACTCTGCGGCCCCAAAGGCATCGGCGCGCTGTACGTGCGCGAAAACACGCCTCTCGAACCGATATTTTTCGGAGGCACGCACGAACGCGACCGCCGTCCCGGCACGGAGAATGTTCCAGGAATCGTCGGCCTCGGAAAAGCGGCGGAAATCGCTCGCGGGCATCTTGCATCCGATGCGGATCGCCTCGCTGCTCTTCGGGACAGTTTCGAACAGGGCGTTCTTTCGCGCGTCCCGGAATCGCATGTGAATGGTAATCGCACCCGCCGCGTGCCCAACACAACCAACATCACTTTCCCCCATGCCGCCGGGGAATCGCTCGTCATCGCTTTCGACCTTCAAGGTGTCCAGTGTTCCGGCGGCGCAGCCTGTTCCTCCGGAGCGGTTTTGCCCTCGCACGTTCTTCGCGCCATCGGTCTGCCGCACGACGAAGCTAAATCCACTTTGCGTTTCAGCCTTGGCCGCTTAACCACGCCCGAGGATATCGCATACGCCCTCGAAGCGATTCCCGCCGCGGTCGAGCGCCTCCGTCGCCTCTCGCCTAATTACGGCAAAGCCACCATCCCCGCCGACTGAGGCACGCGCCAGATATTGCATTCCTCTGTTATCCTAAGGGTGTTCTTGTAGCTCAGGTCCCGTTCCCGCGCTCTTTGCGGGAACTGACCTGAGGCTTTTTTCGCTATTTTTAATCGGAGCCATCACGTTGTCGTCATCGTCACAATCCGCGCTCACCGCCGTCGCCATGAGCGGTGGCGTCGACAGCTCTGCCGTCGCCGCGCTGCTTCACGAAGCCGCCGAGCCTATCGTCGGCTTGACGATGCAGCTCTGGGACCAGCGCCGACTTCCAGAACTCGCCTCGACCGAAGGTCCCGCGCCGCATCGCTGCTGTTCGCTCGATGACGTTTATGACGCGCGCCGTGTCGCGCAGCATCTCGGTTTCCCTTTTTACGTTGTGAATTTCGAGCAGGCTTTCGAAGACCGCGTGATTCGCCCTTTCGTTGACGACTACCTTGCCGGACGCACACCGATTCCATGCACGCTCTGCAATAATCACGTGAAGTTCGAACAACTCCTCGTCACTGCGCGCCAAATCGGCGCCGAGCGTCTTGCCACTGGGCATTACGCTCGCGTTCGCTGGAATCCCGACTCGGGCCGCTACGAGCTTCTCCGCGCTGCCGACGAATCCAAGGATCAATCCTATTTCCTCTTCGGCCTGACGCAGGAGCAGCTCTCGCGCTCCCGTTTCCCTCTGGGCGAGCTGACGAAATCCGAAGTGCGCGACATCGCGCGCCGCACGCAGCTTCCCGTCGCCGAAAAACCGGAAAGCCAGGAAATTTGTTTTGTGCCAACGGGAAACTACGTTCGCTTCATCGGGAGCTATTTGCGCGAGCAGGGCAGGGAATTAACGACGGAGTCCGGCGAAATCGTCACTACGGACGGCGCGGTCATCGGCCGCCACGAAGGCTTGCATCGCTACACAGTCGGCCAGCGAAAGGGCCTGGGCTTCTCCGTTGGA
>DATGJE010000273.1:0-10733 GCA_035295305.1 Candidatus Acidiferrales bacterium
TCGCTGCGCTGGCCGCCCTCTTGCAAAGTCCAGCGATGCTCAATCGCGCCGCTGGGGCCCACGCGATATTCGTGGACACGGTCATAGGTGAGGCCTGGGATACGGAGCACGTTTATAGCCATGCGCACATTATAGCCGAAAAACGTCCGAAAGCATAGGCGCAACTGTCATCCTAAATACTTCATAATCAACAACAAACAGGCTAGACCCTCCTCGGCTTATGGTCAAAAGCGCTCACAATGGTGGGTCGGCTCACGTTTTGAGGTTTCGCTTCTCTTCCGTACTGGAACGCCAACCCGACCCGGCTGCACCCTCACCACCTATTTCCGTCAAAGACGCCATCGTAGTTTCACAAACTGCGCAGGGCGCTCCGGAGCCTTTGCTATAATGCCGCCCCATGCCCGAACCAAAATTTAAACCGCCGCGCTACTTTGTCATTGAAGGACCCATCCGTGTTGGCAAATCCACGCTGGCGAAAATACTCGCGGAGCGTTTGCATGCCCGGCGCGTTTTCGATTGCGAGGACAATCCATTCCTCGGCCAGTTTTACGACGAGCAACCCGGAGCCGCGTTCCGCGCGCAGATGTACTTCCTGATGGAGCGGCACCAGCGGCTCATGGAAATTGATCGCGAGCAGAAGCCGGGCCCCGTCGTCAGCGATTTCCTTTTCGAGAAAGACAAGATTTTCGCGTACATCAACCTCGAAAATGAGGAGCTGAAGATTTACGAAAGGTATTACGAAATGCTGGCCGCGTCCGTCGCAGCGCCGGACTTGGTGATTTACTTGCAGGCCAAGCCCGAAGTTTTGCGCCAGCGCATTTCGAAAAAAGCCGCTCGCAACGAATCGAATATTTCTCCGGAATATCTGGAGACGGTCGCCCAGGCGTACGAGCACTTTTTCTTCCGCTATTCAGGTTCGAATTTGCTCGTTGTGGACACTTCGGACATCGACTTCGTCGAGCGCAATCAGGATTTGCAGGAGTTGCTGCGCCGCCTCCGTCAGCCAGTGAAAGGCACGCAGTATTTCCTACCACTCGGCCCCGAATAGTATTGTTGGATATCTTGAATTGTCATAATTCCTCGAGAATCTACCTTGCCAGTATGGTTCGCTCGTGTACAATTCCGAGGCTGGGGATTGCTAACGGAAGATATTTTGAAAAAATTTCGCAAGCTTCTGGGCTATTCTCTTCTCATCCTGATGGTGCTGCTGGCGGCCGGCATCACGTTCACGATTGGCTGGCGTCCCTTCGTCGGACCACGAATGCGCCCAGTTACCACTCGCACTTTTGACCGCACACCCGAAAGGCTCGCACGTGGCCGCTACCTGGCCGAAAACGTTTCCGGATGCATCGATTGTCATTCGCCGCACGACTGGACGAAGCACGATGCACTAGTCCCGAGCGGCATGGAAGGTGCCGGCGAAAGTTTCCCCCTTGCGGGACTGCCGGGCGCCATCACGGCTCCGAATCTTACGCCGGATATGGAGACGGGAGCTGGTTCGTGGTCCGATGATCAGCTGGCAAGCGCGATTCGCGAGGGCATCGGTCACGACGGCCGGGCACTTTTTCCCATCATGCCTTATTCTCATTTTCACAGCATGTCGGATGAAGACGTGGCCTCGGTGGTCGTTTTTCTGCGGTCGCTTAGGCCCGTGCACAACGCGCTGCCGCCGACGAAGCTGCTTTTCCCAGTCAGATACCTAATTCGCAGCCTCCCGCAGCCGCTGACGGCACCTGTTCCCTTGCCGGATATCTCAACGCCAGTGAAGCGCGGCGCATATCTCGTCAATATTGCCTCATGCTCGGATTGTCATACACCGCAGGACGCGCACGGCATGCCATTGTCCGGAATGGATTTCGCGGGCGGCTTCATTCTCGAGGGCCCCTGGGGGCGCGTCGCTAGCGCGAACATCACGCCGGACCCCTCGGGCATTCCTTACTATGACGAAGCCCTGTTCAAGCAAGTGATGCGCACCGGTTACGTGAAAGCCCGAAAGCTAAGCCAAATAATGCCGTGGACTGTGTATCGAGGGATGACGGACGAGGACTTATCCGCGATTTTCGCTTATCTGCGCACCCTGAAGCCCGTGAGTCATCGCGTTGATAACACAGAACCGCCGACGTACTGCCCCGTCTGCAAGACCACGCACGGCGGCGGCAGCCAGAATCACTCCACCGCCGAATAAGCGACGGCACAGACGCGCCCCCGTCGATTCCGCGCGGGTGCGGAAGCCTTTTCTTACATCAACTCTCGAAGGTTCGCCGTGATGTCGCGGTGGTACAAATCCAATTCCGCGAGAGGTTTCTCCTGTAATCCGGGGATTTTCGCCTTCAGGTGATCTTCGTAAGTCGCTGTATCGAGCTTGTAATACACGCCCAGCGGAATCCGTCCTCCCGGCTCCTGCGTTTTCAGCAGCGCCTGCGCTTTTTTCTGCGCAATCTCCACTGGATCATCCGCATTGTGGACGATGGGATCGTACCCCGTCTGGTCCAGCCGATACAGCCGCGGTTGCCCTTCCACCTGTCCCGCGTAAAATCCCTTGGTGTGTAGGTCGTTGTACGTCGGGCACGTTTGCAGCACATCGACCAGCGCGCTGCCGCGATGTTGAATTGCTTGCGCGATAATCTCCGACAAATACTTCGTGTCCAGTGCGTATCCCCGCGCGACAAACGTGTATCCGCAAGCCAGCGCCAGCAGCACCGGATTGATCGCGTCCATAATCGACGGCTCGGACATCGACTTCGTCTTTTGCCCTTTCGCAATCGTCGGCGATGCTTGCCCCTTCGTCAGGGCGTACACGTCGTTGTTCATCACCACGTACGTAATATTCAAATTCCGGCGTCCGCCCGCGACAAAATGTCCGGCGCCAATTCCATAAGCATCGCCATCGCCGCCCACGCCAATCACGGTCAAATCGTGATTCGCCAGTTTCATGGCTGTCACTGAGGGCATCACACGCCCATGCAACGTGTGAAACGAATACGCCTGCATGTAATGCGCAGTCTTGCCGGCGCAACCGATTCCGCTGATTATCGCAGCCCGATGCGGAGGCACCTGCAGCTTCGCCAGCGCCATCTGCACGGCCGCGACCACTCCGAAATCTCCGCAGCCCGGACACCAATCATTATGAATGTCCGATTTAAAATCCTGCGCCTGCAGCGTCTTCAGATCCGTTGTCGTTGTGCTCATTCGCCTAAACTCCCCGTTACCGGTTGTACCCCGGCGGCAGCGGCACCATCGGTGCCAACATCTTCGGATGCGTTTCTCGCAGCTCAAGCATCTCGTCGAATTCCAGATTGCCGTCGCCCGGCACAACCACCTTCCCTTGCGAAATTACCAGTCGTTCCGCTGCTCCCGCTTTCGCGGCCTCCAGAGCCACGAGGATCTCTTCCTCCGAAAACGGCCGGCCATCGTATTTCACCGCTTGATGCTGCACGCAAATTCCCGTCTCCGCGCGAATCACTTGCGCCAATTGTCCCGAATAATTTCCGTCAAGACAAACCACGCGCTCCGCTCGCCCCAGAATCTCCTTAACCGCCTCCACGGGGAACGGCCGCATCATGCGAATGTGCAGCGCCGCATATGTAGTGTGATGCGGATCGAACCGCTGCAGCGCATCATGCATCGCCCCCTTTGTCGATCCCCAACAGACGGCAAGCACGGGAATCTTTTTAGGCGCTGCCGGCCCAAAAAATCTGTATTTCTTACCATCCGGAATTTCCCGCGCCGCCATTTGGACTTTCCCCATGCGCTTTTCCATCATGGCCAGCCGGTTGCCAATGCCTTCCGTGATGTGTCCGCGCGGGTCGTGCTCGTCAGACGTCGACCAGAAAATCCCCCCCGCCTGCCCTGGCACCGACCGCGGGCTCAGCCCATCCTTCGTGAACGCGTATCGCTGGTAATCGCCATTCGTGTTCGCCGGTTTCACCAGCCCGCGATCGATCTTCAAATGCGAAGTCTTAAATGGCGGCAGCGTCTGATAGCAACTCGCCATGTGCTTGTCCACCATCACGATCACGGGAAGCTGATAACGGTCCGCATAATTGAACGCATCAAACGTATCGTAAAAGCATTCCTCGATATCGCCCGGAGCCATCACGATGCGCGGAATGTCGCCCTGCCCTGCATTCAATGCAAACAGTAAGTCGCCCTGCTCCTGCCGCGTCGGCAATCCCGTTGAGGGCCCGCCGCGTTGGTACAGCAGCACCACTGGCCCCGGAGCCTCCGTGATCGCCGCAAATCCAATTCCTTCCGGCATCAGCGCGAATCCTGGCCCCGACGTTGAAGTCGAAGTGCGCACGCCGCCATGGGCTCCCATCACCGCCGCGTCAATCGCGGAAACTTCGTCCTCCGTTTGCAGCACCACCAAATTGTGTTCGCTTTGGTAGCCCTCCAAATACACGCTCTCATCAGTCGCCGGGCTAATCGGGTAATAAGTCTGCAGGCCGCAGCCCGCCTGAATCTTCGCCATACCCACGGCTTGCGTGCCTTTCACCATGATTTGTTCGCGTTTCGCAGGCGCAGGGGGCAGCGCGAATTTCAATTCCTTCGAAAATCTCTCACGCGCATATTCGTACGCGTATTTCGCAGCATTCACGTTCAGCTCGGCGACTTTCCCGGCCTTGCCACCAAAACTGTCGCAGATCGCCTCCGCCACCGGCTCAAAATCGAATCCCAGCGCGCCCACCGACGCGCCCAACGCCAGCGTATTCGTCATGATGCGGTACGCCCGTGCCTGCCCCGGCTTCCCTGCTTCAGTCAATGCGCGGTCGAGCAACTCCGCGTACGGCATCTCCCAGAGATAGATATCGCGGCGCTCAATCAGCTCGGCGGTTTTCTTCTGCTCCACATCGTAAAGAATCGCCCCGCCCGCCGCCACTTCGTGCACGTGCCCGCGATGCGCCGGATATTCGTGATAGAGGTCGCCGATCAGCGTCTCTTCATCCAGCGAGCAGAGCAAATGCACAGGATCCACGTGCGACGCCACGGGTTCATCCGAAATCCGCAGCCGGTAAGCGCTGTGCTTGCCCTTAATGTTCGAGTGGTATTCGATCTGCCCGAAGACGTAGTATCCGGACCGGCAAAGAGCCTTCGCAAAAATCTCGGCGCTGACGTTCAGGCCGCTTCCCTGCGACCCGCCGATCATGAATGAGAAATATCCTGACATAAGCCTTCCCTTGAGAACGTTGGAAGTTCAAGCCTAACACAGCACTGATTGGTCGCAAAATAGCCGGGGTTGCCTCCGCGGATCGAGCCAACAGCTTCTGCCCGCCTCACAGCTCCTTCAGACCACTAATCATTTTCGCGATCACGTCCTGTGCGTCGCCAAACACCATGTGCGTGTTAGCACCAAAGAATAATTCGTTCTGGATTCCGGAAAATCCCGCGCCGGTTCCTCGTTTAATGACCAGCACCTGTTTGGCCTGGTCGGCGTTCAGAATGGGCATGCCGTAGATCGGGCTGCTTTTGTCGCTTCGAGCCGCCGGGTTTACCACGTCGTTCGCTCCAATCACTAACGAGATATCGGCATTCGCGAAGTCGCTGTTGATCTCCTCGAGATCGTAAATCAAATCGTACGGAACTCCCGCCTCGGCCAGCAGCACGCTCATGTGCCCCGGCATTCGGCCCGCCACAGGATGCACGGCAAATCGGACTTTCACGTCTCTCTTCTGCAGCATCTGCACCAGCTCCCACAATTTGTGCTGAGCCTGCGCCACCGCCAGACCGTAACCCGGCACCACGATAATGTCTTCTGAATACGCCATGGTGGCAGCGGCATCGCGCGCGTCCATCGAATTCATCACTCGCGCTGGTCCGCCGCTGGCTGCCACAGCTGTAACGTCTCCGAATCCGCTGAACCACACGTTCACGAATGAGCGATTCATGGCCTTGGCCATCAGGATGGTAAGAAGAGTTCCCGCCGCGCCGACGATCGTGCCCGCAATAATCATGGCCGGATTTTGCACCACGAACCCCTCGAAACCGACCGCAAGGCCGATGCACGCGTTATACGTGGAGATGACCACAGGCATATCCGCGCCGCCGATCGGAAGGGTAACGATTATGCCGAGGATCAGCGACGTCACTAGGAAGACGCCGACGAGCGAAGAAATGGACAATCCAAACGCTGGGACCCAGGAAGGAAAGATATTAGCAATCGTCAGCAGTAACACTATCAGGGAGAGGATTCCGTTAATGACGTGACGCCCAGAAATCCGCGGACTCCCCATCCAGCCCTGCAGCTTAAGAAACGCCACGATGCTGCCGCCAAAGGCCACTGTGCCGATCAGCGCGCCCGTTACGGCAATCACGGGAAATGCGAGTGACCCGAGGTACGCGCGGCCGCTATATATTTCCACCGCTGCAATCGCCGCCGCGGCGCCTCCACCAAGGCCGTTGTATATGGCCACCATCTGCGGCATTTCCGTCAGCGGAACGCGCCGACCCGACCACCACGCCGGAATAGCTCCTGCGGCGAGGGCTATCAATATGAGAACAAGGCGATGCCAGGAACCGCGCTCCGTGAAGTTCCAAACTCCCGGCAGATAGGCCAGCGTGACCACGGTTGCCAATAGCATGCCCACGCCGGCCCAAACAATGCCGTTGCGCGCCGTTCGCGGAGAACCCATGCGCTTGAGGCCCAGAACGAGCAAAAGAGTCGCAATGAAGTAGCTGGCTTGGAGAGGGAAACTGGTCAACGAGTGCCCCACTATTTCTTCTCCTTGCCGTGGAACATCTCGAGCATCCGTTCAGTCGACACGTAGCCGCCGACCACGTTCGAGGTGGCCATCACGACGCCCACGAAGCCGACTGAGACTTGCAAGCTTCCTTGAGCTTCCGCCAGCACCACCATCGCTCCCACCAGAACAATTCCGTGGACGAAGTTTGAACCCGACATCAGCGGCGTATGAAGAATCACGGGCACGCGAGCCACAATCTCGTATCCCGCGATGGCCGCCATCAGGAAAATGTAGAGCGCCACGAATCCGGTCATCATTTCATTGCTCCTTGAAGAAATTCGCGCGTCGCCTCGTGCTTGATTTCGCCCGCGAACGTCAGAGCAGTCTTGACGATCACTTCGTCGCTCCAATCCAAGGAAATTTTCCCATCCTTGAGGAAGAGGCTAAGAAGGCTGTACAGATTATTGGCGTACATCTGGCTGGCGTCTTCGGCCATCATGCTGGCCACCTGAAGCACTCCGAGAATTGTTACGCCTCCGTGGCGCACTTCCTGACCGGGCTGCGTGAGTTCACAATTGCCGCCTCCATCGGCAGCAAGGTCCACGATAATCGAGCCGGATTTCATCGCTTCCACCATAGGCCGCAGAATAATTTTCGGAGCGGGACGTCCGGGAACATTGGCGGCGCAAATGACGACGTCTGACTGGCTGACATGCTGGAGCAGCGCGTCCTGTTGTGCACGCCGCTCTTCTTCGGTCAATTCCCGGGCGTAGCCTCCGTCGCCTTCCGCGCGAATGTTGGCAGCCACAAATTTTGCTCCGAGGGATTCCACTTCCTCGCGGCTGGATGCTCGCACGTCGTAGCCCGCCACTTGCGCTCCGAGCCGCCGCGCCGTGGCAATCGCTTGGAGGCCTGCTACGCCAGCTCCGATCACCAACACTTTTGCCGGCCGAATCGTGCCCGCCGCTGTGGTCAGCATCGGGAAAAATCGTCCCAGCCGGTTCGCGGCAATCAGCGCTGCCTTATAGCCGGCCACCATCGCCTGCGACGACAGAACGTCCAGGCTTTGCGCGCGCGAGATCCTCGGCACCAACTCCATCGCAAAAGTGGTGATATTGCGCTCGCACAGCAACCTCGCTTCTTCCGGATGCTGATGCGCATAAACGAGGCATGCGAGAATCGCGCCTTCACGCATTAGGCGAATCTGCGCCGGCCCCGGCACCTGCACACCGAGAACAATCTCGGCTTGACTTAACAGTTGCGCCGGATCTTTTACCACGGTCGCCACACGCGCGTAATCCGAATCCGGAATCCCGCTTTCGGTCCCGGCGCCCGATTCCACCAGCAACGTAGCTCCCAATTTCACCAGGCGCTCCACGACTCGTGGCGTCATCGCCACGCGCTTTTCTCCCGCTCGAGTTTCCCTGGGAACAGCAACTTGAACGCCCATCAAAACAGCTCCTCTAACAACACGTGTTTTACGCCCGACAAATGCCCCACATTATGGATGAACATTTCTCTGAGTCTCGAATATTTCAGACGCAGAGTCTTCCCATGCAAGCCGGAAAAATCCAAAAAATAATTCCCGGCTTTTGCCCAACTGGCGTGGGTTGGTTCAGTGCTGAACAGACGCCCTTTGAAGATATTCGACAGGATCACAGGATTCCGACGATCTGAATTATTCCGTTATTTGACCCCTACCGCTGCTCGTGTTCCGAGTCGTTTAGATTCCACACACAAATCGGGCTCGCCACGATTCGCGCAGGAATAATCTCACTTCGATAACCCACAAGCGTAGCACAGCGCGGAAATTACCAAAACGGGGAAAACGCCAGATGTGATGTTCGCCAGTGGAATCGTATTTTTGCTGTTCCTTACTCGCGTGCTGGAAATACGCGCTCCAACTACCGAACTTTTCGCCTCCCACTAGCGTACCTTCATCCTAGAAGTGAATTGTAGAGTCTCAAGGGGTGACCTATGGATTCGTTTCCGAGCCAGCTCAAGCAAGTTTTTCGCCGGCTGCGTCGTGCGCCGATGTTCACATTCATCACGCTTTTCACGCTCGCCGCAGGCATCGGAGCGAACATCGCCGTGTTCAGCGTTCTCGAAGGCATCCTGCTCAAGCCTCTTGCGTATCCGCATCCCGAGCAGCTTGTCGGCGTATGGCACAACGCCCCGGGCCTCAACATCGCCGAACTGAATATGGCCCCCTCAAACTATTTCGTCTATCGCGACCAAAGTCGCACCTTTCAGGATATTGGCATCTACCAGAACGACTCTGTGAGCGTAACCGGTGTAGCTCAGCCGGAGCAGGTGCGCGCCTTGGACGTCACCGACGGCACTCTGCCACTTCTGGGCGTCTCGCCTGTGCTAGGCCGCCTGTTCATGCGCCAGGACGATTCTCCGAGCGCAACCAAGACTGTGCTGGTGACTTATGGCTATTGGCAGAGCAAGTTCGGCGCTGCGCCATCCACCATTGGCCGAACGATTTTGGTGGACGGCACAGCGCGGCAGATCATCGGTGTCTTGCCTCAGAAATTTCATTTTTTGGATCAGCAAGACGTGGCGTTGATTCTGCCCTTGCAGCTCGACCGCGGAAAAACCTTTCTCGGCCAGTTCAGCTACGAAGGTCTGGCGCGGCTCAAGGCCGGAACCACGCTCGCGGAAGCGAATGCCGATGTGGCGCGAATGCTGCCCATCGTTATGGGGAGTTTTCCGCCACCCCCGGGCTTCAGTCTTGAACTCTTTAAGAAAGCACGCATTGGACCCAACGTGCGGCCTCTGAAACAGGACGTAGTAGGAGATGTTGGAAAGCTCCTGTGGGTTCTAATGGGTGGCATCGGCATGGTTCTGTTGATCGCCTGCGCGAATGTTGCGAATCTGCTTCTCGTTCGTACCGAAGGACGCCAGCAGGAACTGGCCATCCGCGCCGCGCTCGGTGCCAGCCAGGCGCGCATCGCCGCAGAGTTGTTGTTCGAAAGTCTGGTCATCGGACTGATGGGCAGCGTCCTTGGGCTTGGACTCGCTTATGCCGCATTGCGCCTGCTCGTTGCGATGGCGCCCACGGGCCTTCCCCGCCTGGGCGAAATTGGCATCGATGGTCCCGTGCTGTTGTTCACGCTGGTCATCGCGATGTTCACCAGTTTGCTGTTCGGTCTTGTTCCTGTTTTCAAATACGCCCGCGCCCACGCGGCCACGGGTTTGCGCGAGGGCGGGCGCACACTCAGCCAGGGCCGCGAGCGGCATCGCGCCCGAAACATTCTGGTCACTGTGCAGGTGGCGCTTGCTTTCGTTCTGTTGATTTGTTCCGGGCTCATGATCCGCACTTTCCGCGCCTTGTCTCAAGTCAACCCTGGATTTGTTCGCGCCGCCCAAGTCGAGACGTTCCGTCTTGACATTCCGGATTCTCAAGCCTCTTCCCCCGAGCTAGTGCTCCGCATGGAACAGCAAATCTCCCAAAAACTCGCCGCAATTCCCGGCGTGTCCTCTGTGGGTTTCTCGAGCAGTCTCCCAATGGACGGAAACGGTTGGCACGATCCCGTCTTCGCGCAAGACCGGGCGTACGCACAGGGGGAGCTTCCCGCGCTCCGCACCTTTGAATTCATATCGCCCGAGTACTTGCAAACTGTGGGCATCCCACTGGTTGCTGGCCGCAATCTCACTTGGACCGATACCTACAACAAAATTCCGGTTGCTCTTATTTCCGAAAATTTTGCGCGCCAGTATTGGCGTGATCCTGCCAACGCACTCGGCAAACGAATTCGCGTCGCCTCGATTGACGACTGGCGCGAGATCATCGGCGTTGTGGGCAACGTTCGCAACGACGGCATTAACCAGCCAGCATCTACATCAGTGTATTGGCCTATCCTGACCGCGAAGTTCGAAAGCGATCCCGTCCAGGTGCGTCGCAATGTGGCCTTCGCTATGCGCACTCCTCGCGCCGGCTCCCAAGCTTTCATGAACGAGGTTCGTCAAGCCGTATGGTCGGTCAATGCCAATCTTCCCGTCGCCAACTCCCACACACTCGACTATTACTACCAGCGTTCAATGGCA
>DATGJE010000274.1:0-24315 GCA_035295305.1 Candidatus Acidiferrales bacterium
AACGAGCGATACTTCTTCTGGACAGGCGCATCGACAGTGCGGAGCGCAAAAGGAAAATGGCAGCGCCGCTTGCAGCGCCTCTTTGAATTCGCAAAGGTTCCCACCGGCCACCCGCACCGCCTCCGCGATACGTTCGCGGTCGAACTACTTCTCGCAGGTGTGCCTCTCGATAGAGTCTCGATCCTTCTCGGACACACTAGCATTCGCATCACGGAACGCCACTATGCGCCGTGGACGCGATCCCGGCAAGAGCAGATCGAAGCCGACCTCCGGGCCGCTTGGAGTAACGATCCGCTGATTAAAGAGGTACATGCGGGGTACACGGCGCGACGCGCCGCCAGAACTCACGTATTTTCAAGGAGAAGGATTGGTAGGGGCGGTGGGGATCGAACCCACGACCTTCGGCTTAAAAGGCCGCTGCTCTACCACTGAGCTACGCCCCTAAAAAGGATTTAACGATACTAACGTGGGTGGCACGAAGTCGCAACCGTACCCGCAGATAAACGCCTCGCGGCACCGCCGTCATACTCACATGCTGGTCGCAACGAGAAACGCGCAGCGGACCTCGCTGCGCACCAGCGTCTGCCGTCTTAAGAATCAATCTGTGGAGCCACAATCAGGATGCCGGGCTTTCGTCCAGCGAAGGCGCACGACGTTCACGCTTGCGCTTCCATTGATGATCCTTGCGCAATTTGGCCATGTGTTTTTTGAGTTGCGCAATCACTTCCGCAAAGGCCGCGCGAATGCTGCCCTGAACGTCGTCGGCCTCTCCCGTCGCATGCAACGTACCTGTCGGAAGAGACAAATTCAAGGACAGCGAAAAACTTTTCTTGTGCGGTATGTGTGCGAACACTCCGTGCAGTTGCACAAGGTCCGGCGCAAATCGCTTCACAAAACGTTCGAGCTTCTTGAGATTTGATTGCACTTCCTTCTCTGTTTCTTCGCGCAATTCCGGCTGCTTATAGCTAAATGAGGTTTTCACCGATATCTCCTCGACTGGAGGACGCGGAAGGGAAACCGCAAGGTTTGCTCATTACGTAGCCAGCGATTACAGAATAGCAGCGCGCCCGGCGCGACGCAATCCGTTCGATTGACAGTTTTCACAGCCCCGCTTAGGCTGGATTGTGCAAGGAAAATGGCCCTTGAAGGCACACAGCAAGAAAGTGAAACCTGGGAAGCAGATCAGAATCGGGCCGGCCGGCTGGTCATACGCGGACTGGCAAGGCATTGTCTATCCGAGCCCCAGGCCGCGCGATTTTCGCGAGCCCGCATATCTTGCGCAATATTTCGACACGATTGAAATCAACACGTCTTTCTACCAGCCGCTTCGTCCGCAATTAGTGCAAGGCTGGATCGAGCAAATAGCCTTCAATCCGCAGTTCCTTTTCACGGCAAAGCTCTGGCAAAAATTCACACACGAAGAAAATGCAACGCTCGAAGACGAGAAGATCGTTCGCTCCGGTTTTGACGTTCTTCGAGATGCGGGACGTCTGGGCGCGGTACTCGTTCAGTTCCCTTTTTCGTTTCACAGCACGCCAGAGACACTTGCTTACCTGAAGCGCTTGGCGAAACGATTTCACGACTATCCACTCGTCGTAGAGGTGCGGCATTCGTCGTGGAATCAACAAAAATTGGATACCTTGCTTCGGGAACTCGCCGTCGGATTCTGCAACATTGACCAGCCCGTAATCGGCCGTTCCATTGTGCCTGGTGAGCGCGTCACTTCCAGCGTGGGTTACGTACGATTGCACGGCCGCCGCTACGACACTTGGTTCACTGACGATCCAGCGATTCCCAAGTATGAACGCTACAATTATCTTTACACGGAAGAGGAGCTGAAACCCTGGGCGGAACGCATCAAGAAGATTGCCGCACACGCGGATTCTACTTTTGTCATCACCAACAATCACTATCAGGGCAAGGGCGTCGTCAACGCGTTGGATCTGATTCACCTGCTCAACAACGACAAGGTCAGGGTCCCGGAACCGTTGCGCCACCACTACGCGGAGCTCGAAAAAATTGCCAGCGAGCCTGCCCTTGCGCCAACGCTTTTTCCCATCGAGCCCCGCTAAGTTCGTACCTGGCCGCCCGAATTCGTTTTAGCATTCGCGGCGCCGAAATGAACCGCCGATGTATTTCCTCCGCACACCAGCACGCCTACGCGCTCCTTGGTTGCTGGCTCGTAGCGATGCGACAAGAGCGCCGCGAAAGCCGCCGCGCCGCCTGGCTCTGCTACGACGCGCAGCGTTTTCCAGAGCAGGTCCTGGGCTTGCAGGATTGCCTCGTCCGGAACCACAACCACGCGCTCGATCGCACTTTGTGCGATCGGAAACATCAGCTCCCCAACGCGTTTGGGAGCCAGCGAATCGGCTGCGATTCCCCCAGCGGGACTATCCACCGGCCTGCCAGCTTGCAGCGCATTCGTCAAAGTAGGCGCCGCCTCAGGTTCCACTCCCACAACGCGAATCCGATTCGAGTACCACGATGCAACTCCCCCAATCAGCCCGCCCCCGCCAACGGCAACCAGCAACGAATCAAGCTCGGGATCCTGCCCTTCGAATTCCAGTCCCGTCGTTCCCTGCCCCAAAAGCGTCTCGATCTGATCGTAGGCGTGCACCGTTAGCGCCCCGGATTGCTTCGCCCACGTCTCGCTCGCTGCCAGCGCATCCGCGTACCGCTCGCCTCCAATCACCAACTCCGCGCCGTAACTCCGAATGCGCTCGATCTTTTCCGCTGACGCCACACTCGGCACAAAGATTTTCGCCGGCTTCCCGAGTTTTCTCGCCGCATACGCTACCGCTGCTCCATGGTTTCCGCCCGACGCCGCCACAACGCCCGCGGCCGGAGCATCGCGAGTCAGTAAATTCGCAAACGCCCCGCGCGCCTTGAACGAACCTGCATGCTGGAACAGTTCCAGCTTGAGAATTACGCTCGCGCACTTCAGGCCAAACTCGGACCCTTCGACCTCAATAATTGGCGTCCGGCGTATGTATGGCCGGATCACTCGCTCGATTGCTGCAATACTTTCCCGATTTATGCCGGCATTCATCGTCATGAATTCCCCATTATCGTCACGATTTGCGCGCGATCCGGCGAGCTACGCTCCATCAAGCCGGCAGTCGGCTTCGTTCAACAATATAGACTCGCAATGGCGGTTTCGGATTCTACTTCTTGAAGAGGTCTTCAAAGGCCTTGCGGGCATTGTCCGGCCGTGAGTTGGCGGCAGGCGCTGGAGTCGAATTCGTCGAATAGTTCACCGGCGAAGTGTCTTTCTCCACTGTCATTCGAAATTCAAAGAACGCGCAGTCGTTCTTCAAATCTTTGCGAGGAATGCGTTCCGGAATCGGTTGCGTGCATTCGAACTGCGCTGCCGTATCGAAATGAACGCATTGCTTGCAGGAGTGCATGTCAAGATGGCACTTCGGGCATTGGCCGTTCTGATCAAATCCAGGCGCTAAAATCGTCCCACAGTTCGAACACCGCGCCCGCATCACCGTTCCCACCATCCGCGGAGTGCGCGGGCCCATTTGTTCCTGCCGGGGGCGCGGCTCACCGGACGGACGATCGCGTTTCTTTTCGTCGCGATCCCGGTCGCTATACCCCTTATGCTTATACTTCCGCTCCATAGATTTCCTCCGGGGATGCTTTATATTACTCCGAAAGGTTTCCGCCAATGCACATTTCCAGAACGGCGATGGAAATTCAGGATTGCGTTAGCTCGAACCGTTCGTGGATTGCGCGCAGCAAAATCTTTCTAAGGTCAATATGCTTCGGGCGAGCAGCACGAATGCTTTCGGACGTTTCGCGGTAGACGCGTATCCTTCATGAAACGATTTCAGGGATTCCTTCGGCGGCTATCCAGGAAACGCTACCGTGATTCTACTCCTTTGCCCACCGTTGGCAAAATCCTTCTACAGGCAGGTCCGCAACAGTAAACTTCCTCGGCGTTCCTGCAAAATTGAGCAACGCCTCGGCGGCGAGATATCCGCTGCGTACCGCACCCTCCATCGTCGCCGGCCATCCTGTCCGCGTCCAATCCCCCGCCAAGAACAAACACGGAATCCCAGTCTCTTGCGGCGGACGCCACGCATCCGAACCTACCTCAGGCGAAAACGTCGCATGCACTTCTTTCACCACGGTCGCCTTGCGCAATTGCGCCGCGCGCGCCAGCGGCAAGACCTCCTGCACTTCCTTCACGCACAGGTCAATAATTTCTTGCCGCGTCCTTGCAACCAGCTCATACGACGCGCTGATTACCAGCTGCAAATATTGCCCCGATTCGCTTCCGGAGCCTTCCGCGTTGCCGTTGGTCAACGATTTGTTGAAAATCCATTGCACGGTGTGATCGAGAAGCGTTAGAAACGGTTTGTCGAGCACCCTTCGGTCGTACCAAAGATGCACGCCTGTAATGGGCGACGTCCGCAGCTTGCGCAAGTTCGCAAAAGGCTGCCGCTCCCGCATCTCTTCCGGCAAAATCTCTAAAAGTACGTCGTGCGGTACAGCGGCGATGCAGGCATCCGCTCGCATTTCCGTTCCGTCATCCAGCAGCAGCGAATGAAATGCGCCATTGGCAAATTGAATGCCACGGACGGTCGCGCGCGTTCGCACTTCTCCGCCGCGGCTCTCAACTCCCTGGCGGCAGCCCGAATATAATTCTCCCAACGGGACAGACGGAATACCCACCACGTATCCGTGACGGTTCGCCAGAAACGCCTTCCAGAAAACATCGATGCCATATCGCGCGTCCGTACGCTCCAATTCTTCATTCAGCGCACTCACCAGCACCACGCGCCAGAATCGCGCGATGCCCACATCGGTTTGCCCATTGCGGCGCAGCCATTCGAGCATTGTTGCGCCGTCGCTATCCGCCGGCTTGCCTCCCGCGCGTGCAATCCGCAACATACCTTCCGCAATCGCCCGTTTATCCCCATACGTCAGAGCACTGAATCGCAAAAAAGAAATTCCCATGTGAAACGGGGACGGAAGCAGTGACGAATAAATCGAACTCACGTGTCCGATCTTGTCGGCGAAAAACAAACGGTCGTAATGCTGGATTTTCGATTCCGCGCCGACGCGCCGATAAAAATCCGCCAGATTCGTGCAGCATCCCAGCGTGACGTGCTGGCAGTTGTCGATGTGGCTGCCGTCCGGAAGCGCGTATGACGTCGCTCGCCCGCCAAGATACGGACGCTTTTCGAGCAACTGCACGCGCACTCCCGCATCAGCGAGTGCTGTGGCCGCCGACAGGCCCGCCAGTCCTCCGCCAATCACGATCACGGTTTCGCAGGGCATCCGTTTCCCCAAGCCATCCCATCCGCGCGCGCGTCAGAATCCATAATTTTTCGCTCGTTGATAATCGCGCAGGCCCTGCCGATTTCGCAGCAGCATTCCGCGCCTCGATTTTTTCGAGAATGCCGGAGTAAATTCGCGCCATCGCCCAGAGCGCCGCTCGGCTATCCTCGCTCACCAGATCTAGCAGTTGCCAGCCTTCGCGATAGAATTGCCACGCGCGCTCCGCCTCGAAACACATCAGTGATGTCTGTTCCGGACTTGTTTCTCCTTGGGCAAGCGCGCGCGCGTCGCAATGGAACTGCCGGAAATCCTCATTCGGCAAATAAACGCGCCCCATCGCAAAATCGCGCGCGATATCCCGCAAGATATTCGTAAGTTGGAACGCGATGCCGAGCTTCTCCGCCAGTTCAGGCGCCTGCGGCTCGGAAAAACCGAAAACGTGCAGGCAGCAAAGCCCCACCGTCCCGGCGACACGATAGCAATATTCCCGTAACTCGTCGAATGTCTCATAGGACGCGATAGTCAGGTCCATTTCCGCGCCGGAAATCAAATCGTGCAGGTAGCGCGGCGGAATTTCATATGTCGTGACGGTGTGCCGAAACGCAGGCCAGACAAGCCCACCAACATCATTAGCAGCTAACACACGGTCCATCTCTGCTCGCCGTTCGTTTAGCCGCCGTGTTTTGTCCTCCGCGGCTCCAGGCTCGTCGGAAAT
Source organism: Candidatus Acidiferrales bacterium (assembly GCA_035295305.1). Lineage (GTDB taxonomy): Bacteria > Acidobacteriota > Terriglobia > Acidiferrales > UBA7541 > DAHUXN01. The sequence goes on from DATGJE010000274.1 coordinate 6,008, forward strand.
GTCATCGACACCGCGCATGAACGCATAGAGCGCGCAGAGTGCGTCGCGCTTGGCGGCCGGCAGAAGCATGAAGCCGTAGTAGAAATTGCGCGCTGCAACGCGTGCGATTTTACGGCAATGATCGTAGGAAGCGGCAACCGCGGCGGCGTCAGGCATGCCGGCCGGCCAGTGAAGTGTTTTCGGGCTTCTGGCCACCATCATCGGTCGAGCGAAAAGACGAAAGAATTCGCGAAATCAGCGCACGTCCCAATAAACGCGCTTGCACTCCGCGGTCGAGCGCTGGACGTTGGTGCAGCGTGTCGTAGCCCATCGACTCAATCGCATCGAGCACGGCGCAGCCGCCGCGATTGAATAATTCCAAGTCGACGCGAAATTCCGGCGACACGCGACCCGCCAGCGGCGCTCCCACAGCAAACAGTGTCCGCGTGCGTGCAATCAGCTCCTTCATCAGCTCCACATAATCAGAATCGAATCGCTTCGACACGATATCGTCTTCCGTGACGCCATGAGCCGCAGCCAGCTCCAGCGGTATATAAATTCGGCCCTTCTCCAGATCGCGCCCCACATCCTGCCAGAAATTCGCAAGTTGGAGCGCCGTGCATGTCGCATCCGAAAGCGCTTGCCGCTCCGCATCGCGAAAACCCATCAAATAAAGCACCAGCCGACCCACCGGATTCGCCGAGTAACGGCAATAGCTGATTACATCTTCCCACATCGCATAGCGGTGTACCGTCTGATCTTGTCGAAACGCAATCAGCAAATCACGGAATGGCTCAATCGGAATATCGCATTCGCGCGCCGTCTCTGCTACCGCGATCAGCACAGGATGCGTCGCCGCACCGCGATACGCCCGCTGCAGTTCTTCGTCCCAGCCATCCAGCAACTCCACCGCGCGCTTCGTATCCGCAACCTCATCTCCCAAATCGTCAGCCCAGCGGCAATACGCGTACACGTTGTAGAAATGCTGGTGCAGGCGCGAAGGAAGCAGCCAGGAAACGACGCGGAAATTTTCGTAGTGGTGAGTCGCCAGCCAGCGCGTGTACCGCTGCGCTTCAGCGGCCGTACAGCCTTCCTCCGGCAGCGAGCGTGCGATTTCTAATTCTTGTTGTCCCAGCATGAGGGCCGGGCGGTTACGCCCAGGGATTGACCGCCGTTTTCAATTCGCCATTGCGGTGTTTCATGTCTTCGAAAGCGCGCGGCAGCTCTGCCAGCGGAATTTCTCCTGTGACGAAGTCGCTGGCGCGCACTTCGCCTCGCGAGATTGTCTCGAGCGCCTCACGAATGAACTGCGGCGTGTGGTGGAATGTCGCCTTGATGGTGATCTCCGAATAATGGAGCAGCGCCGGATCGAATTGCACTTGCGTGCCGTGCGGGCAGCCGCCGAACAAATTAACTTTGCCGCCCTTTCTCACCATTTGCATCGCCCACTGCCACGTCGCCGCGGAGCCCACGGCTTCGATTACCGCGTCTGCGCCGCGACCGCCCTCGGTCAGTTGCCGGACGATTTGCACGGGGCTGTCCATTGTCGATACGTCGAAAGCTGCATAAGCGCCCAAACGCTCGGCCGCTTCAATTTGACCTTTCCGCTTGCCCAGCGCGATCACGCGCACGTCTCGCGCCGAAAGTGCGCGAATAAATTTCAGCCCAATCGGGCCGCAACCTACAATCACAGCCGTGTCACCCGGGCGAATATCCGTTTCGTGAATCCCGCGCAGCACACATGCGAGCGGCTCAACCATCGCCGCGTCGCGAAAACTCACGTGATCGGGAATCTCTAGCAAATTCTGCCGGACAATCCGGCCCGGTATCCGGACATATTCCGCATACGCGCCGTTGTTGAACAGCAAATCCTCGCACAAGTTCGGCTGCCCCTTCCGGCAGTAAAGACAAGCGCCACACGGCGCCGAGTTTGACGGAACCACGCGCATTCCCGCGCGAATCGTGCCGTCGACCGACCGTCCTGTCTCTTCGACCACCCCCGCGAGTTCGTGACCAAAAATCGCCGGCGGATGAATCATTCGCGGATGCGATCCTTGCTTCCACACTTTCAAGTCTGTTCCACAGGTCAACGCCACCTGCACACGGACTAGCACTTCGTCCTCGCCGAGTTCGGGTATCCCGACGCGTTCGATCTTCAAGTCCTCGCGGCCGTACAAAACCGCCGCGGTCATCACTCCCATGAAATCCGTTGTCATGAATGCGTAATCACCACTTTCAAAGTACTATCCGTTGGATGCGCGGCAAGCTGCAGCGCCTCGCCGATTCGCTCAGTCGAAAATCGATCCGAAACGAGCTGCGCCAAAGGTAACTGCCGCTTGAATACAATTCCAGCATACTCCTCCTGCTCTGTAATTGATGCGCTATAACTGCCCAAGATTTCCTTTTCTTCAATACCCACGGCTGCCGCCGGAAATTCAATTTTCAGCACCGGGTCATTGTGTGCAAAAAGGACCACTCTACCCCCAGGCCGCGCCATTTCCAACGCTTCTGTGACCAATTTTGGATGCGGGGCCGCCAGTAAAACGACATCCGCGCCGCGCCCAAGCGTGCGTTCGCGGACTTGAGTTCTTACATCTTCCGATGCGGGGTCAAAGGAAGTGGTTGCGCCCATCCGCAGGCTGGCAGCGCGCCGCGCGGCGAGCGGGTCCGTCGTCACCACCTCTGCTCCCTTCAGCTTCGCCAAACCCGTTAGCAACAGTCCAATCGGTCCCTGCCCAAGCACTACCGCGAATTCGCCTTTCGCGACGCGCCCCTTCCACACCGCCTTGGCCGCAGTATTAACCGGCTCGATGAACGTCGCTTCCTCAAACGTTATGTCCGGCGGAATCGCCAGCATGCCGCGCTCGACAATCCACGGCATCGCGCGAACATATTGCGCGAATCCGCCTCCATTCGGAGTAAAACCCGCGGTCAGTCCCACTTTCTTGTACTCGGGGCATTGTGAGAAGAGTTTGCGCTCACAGTAGAAGCATGCGCCGCACGGCACATGGTGAAAACTTACGACGCGATCGCCCACCTTGAACTTCCGTACGCCGCGCCCAACCTCAACAACTGTCCCCGCCAACTCGTGTCCGAAAATCTGCGGTGCAGGAACAAACCCGTTGGCGATTTTCTTGATGTCTGTTCCGCAAATCCCGCACGCCGCCACACGAAATAGCACCTCGCCGTCAGTAATTTCCGGAACCGGCACCTCTTCGCAGACGACGCTTCCCTTGCCGCGATAAACCCCCGCCAGCATTTTGCCGCTCCGATTTCTGTGCGCTGTGACTTCGATGTGTGTGGTCGTCGAACTCATGCTCTGGTCGCCTCAGCCACTTCAATCGTTCGATTCATTCGCGCCGCCAAATCAACTATATATCCGTCCAGAAATTCCGCGAGTTTCGTTGCAGCCAGCCGCGTATCCCGCCCGAGACGCAATAGAGCAGGCAACTTGTGCGGCGCGCGAGCCAGTGAACGTACCACCTTAGATGTCTTAACCTTTCCCTCATCGTCCAGAACACCATTGAAATCCATCGGCAAATCCTGATCTGCCGCGTCGCTGATCGCCCGAATCGCCACACCCGGAATCTTGCGCGACGCCGCTTCCGTCAGCACCGCGAAGCTTTCCATCTCCACTGCTCCCGCCATGCGCCCCAACCGGCCTTTGCCTTCAGCCGTGATCACCATGTTCGCCGACGACAGCAACCGCTCCGCCACCCTAACGCCGCGTCTCTCCGCTGCTTCGACGAGTTCACGGTCCGTCGCAATCGTCCGTCCGCTTTCCAGTTCCATCACTTCGCGAGCCACAAACACCTCTCCGACGCGATACGTCGCACGCAAGCTCCCCGCGACACCCGAAGAGATGCACACGTTCGGTTCCCATTGCAACGCTTTCGCAATCACGGATCTTGCCCGCTCTGGTCCCACGCCAGTTAAAACCACCCGCACGTTTGCCGCTTCCACTTTCGTGTCATACGCCGCACGGTCCAGGTCCGCCGCTCGCGTAAACAAACGCAGCCGTCGCCACGGAGCGAATTCATTTTCCAAAGCGAAGCTCACCAGAATTTTCATATAAATCTTCACGCTGCGGAGACTTGCGCAACAGCCGCACGCTTCGGAAGCGTTACATATCCATTTTCAACGTACCAACGCACCGCGCGCTCCAGCGCCGCTTCCACTGTGCCCGGCTGGTAGCCCAATTCTTTCCGCGCCTTCGCGTCGTTCACAAACATCTTGTGCCGTGCTATGCGCACTCCTTCAATCGGAATCCGCGCCTCGCGTCCCGTCACGCGCGAATACGCGGCATCAGCACACGCGGCAATCAGCGCCACCGAATGGGGGATTCGCCACGTCGGCGCAGCGACGCCCGTGATCTTGGCCAGCGCATCCAATAGTTCCTTCAGCGTCATGTTGCGTCCGCCAAGCAAATACCGCTCCCCGATTTTTCCCCGCTGCGCCGCCAGCAAATGTCCTTCCGCAACGTCCTCCACGGGCACAAAATTCAATCCTGTGTCCACATAGGCAGGCATGCGCCCCAGCAGAAAATCCAGAATGACACGGCCCGTCGGCGTCGGCTTCCAATCGCCCGGCCCGACCGGCGTAGTCGGATTCACGATCACCACCGGCAAGCCTTCGTGCGCCGCGCGCAAAGCCTCTTGCTCCGCCAGCAGTTTTGAACGCTTGTAGTTTCCAATCATTTCATCCACGGAGGCCCGGTTCGTTTCGTCCGGCAGAGCGTTCTCGCGAGGAACGGCAATCGTCGCTACGGTACTGGTGTACACGAACCGCTGCACTCGTGCACGCAGCGCAGCCGCAAGCAGGTTCTTCGTCCCGGTTACATTGCTGTCGTAGATTTCCTGCGGATGGCGCGCCCACAGACGATAGTCCGCAGCCACGTGATAAACGCGATTTACGCCGGCAAGCGCGCGATCAAGCGAAGACTCATCGCGCAAATCGCCTTCGACCCATTCGACGGCAACTCCTTCAAGTGCCTGCCGTCGACTTCCCGGCCGCGCCAGCGCCCTCACCGATTCGCCCGAAGCGGCCAGTCGTCGGGCAACATGCGAGCCGACGAAACCGGTCGCGCCGGAGACTAACGTCGTCATAATATTCGGAAAGCTTCTTCCTTCTCTCGGCCCTGCGTATTCCCCATAGTCACCGCCGCGGAAGGCTGATTCGTCTTGTGGCCGTTTCCACTTCCATTGAGTTTCGATCCACCGTTAGACTTTGCATTCCCGCCTCTACGGCCGCCCATGCGGCCGGAAACCTGCCACTGCAACATCTTCCACGTGTCCCCGAACTTGTGATTGCCGCCCAGAACGGCGGAAGCTTCGTAGCCCGACTGCACCATGCAATTCTCGCAGCGCGGATCGCGTCCATAGCCGTACTTCTCCCACGGCGTGTTGTTGATCAAGTCGCTGAACGTCTCATGGTGCTGGTCCGTCATCAAGTAGCATGGGCCTTTCCATCCGCGGGGGTTGTACGTCGGATTGCCCCAGGCCGTGCACATCAGATCGCGTTCGCCGCGCAGGAATTCCATGTAAATCGGCGAAGTGATCACGTTGAACTGCTCGAGCAGGCTGCTCGCGCGCTGGAATTTCTCGTTCACATCCTGACGCGACATGAAAATGTCTTTCGTCTGCACCGAAGCATAGGAATACGCCGGCGAAAGCATGTTGCCGTCAACTCCCAGCGTTCGCAGGTAAGCAAACAGCTCGGCAATTTCCTCGATGTCCGTCTCTTTATAAACCGTGGTGTTCGAGCAGACCAGGAATCCAGCAGCCTTGGCCGCCTTGATTCCCGCAATCGCCTCGCGGAACACGCCATCGCGCTCCACGCATAGATCGTGCGTCTTTTCCAGTCCATCCAGGTGAACGTTGAAAAAGAACCGCGACGTCGGCTTGAATTCCTGCAAACGCTTGCGAATGAACATCCCGTTTGTGCACAAATAAATATTCCGCTTTCGCGCCAGGATTTCTTTCACCAGCCGCCCAATCTCGGGATAAATCATGGGCTCGCCGCCGCAGATCGAAACAATCGGTGCGCCGCAGTCATCAAGCGCCGCCAGGCATTGCTCGACAGTCAACATTTCGTTGATCGTGGATTTGTATTCGCGGATGCGCCCGCAACCGGTGCAGGTCAAGTTGCACGCGTGCAGAGGCTCGAGCATCATCACCAGCGGAAACTTTTCTTCGCGGCTAATCGCCTTCCCGGCCAGATATTTCGTCAGATTGGCGGTCAAGCTCAGCGGAAACCTCATCATTTACCCCCGTTGTCCATTTCGGTGTTTAAATTCGCTCGGATTGAACTGTAACGTCTGCCTTTTCGTTGGATGCGTCTTCGTCAAATTGCGATAGCGCGCCAGCGCATAAAGCGGAAACGAATTTCGGTATAAGTGATATTTCAAATAGAAGACACGCGGGAATCCCGTTCCCGTAAACGCATCCTCATCCCATGAACCATCATCATTCTGACGTTCCACCAGCCACGTCACCGCGCGTTGGACGGCGGGATCATCCGGACTCTCTGTTGCCAGCAATCCAATCAGTCCCCACGCCGTTTGCGAAGGCGTGCTTTCTCCCTTGCCTTTGAGACTCGGGTCATCATAAGAAGCGCACGTTTCGCCAAAGCCGCCATCTTCGTTTTGTACACTACGGAGCCAGTCGGCGCCCCGCCGGCTCTCTCTGCTTTCCGCGAGACCCAGCGTTTCAGCCGCTCTGAGCACGCCACTTGTCCCGTACACGTAATTCGATCCCCAGCGCCCGTACCACGCGCCTTCTTCGGTTTGTTCACGTTCCAGGTAGATTACAGCGCGCTGTACTGCTGGGTCCGACGCCGTCCATCCAAATTTTCCGAGGCATTCAATCGAGCGCGCCGTCACATCCGCCGAAGACGGGTCAATCATCGCGTTATGATCGGCAAACGGAATCTGCGTCAGCAAAACGTGATCGTTGTCGCGATCGAATGCGCCCCAGCCGCCGTCGTGGTTCTGCATGCTGAGCAGCCACGCGATTCCCCTGCGCGCCGCCTTTGCGTAACGCTCCGGTTCCGTATGCGCCACATCCTGCAAAGCCATCAGCACAAATGCCGTATCATCCACGTCCGGATAGAAGTCGTTCCGAAATTCAAACGCCCATCCCCCCGGTGCCGCATCCCTATTCTTCACTTGCCAATCGCCGGGTCCAAGAATTTGATGATCGAGGAGCCATTGCGCCGCGCTTCGTAGTGCGGGATGCGAAGGCTGAAGTCCCGCTTCTTCGAGTGAGACCATCGCGATCGCCGTGTCCCACACCGGTGAAATGCACGGCTGCATTCGCAAGGTCTCTTCTTCCTCAATCTCGTAGCCAGAAATCCATCCGAGCTCCCGCGCGATCAACGGATCGTCCGATGCGTATCCCATCGCCAGCATCGCGTATACGGAGTTGGCCATTGCCGGATAAATGGTTCCCAACCCCTCGCTACGCTCTATATGCTCGAAGAGCCAGCGCTCCGCTTGCGCCAGCGCCCAGCGGCGGAATGGCTTCCACGGCAATTCCTCGTGCACTTTCAGGACCCGGTCAATCGCGAGAAACAAATTCCGCCATGAAAAGACTTTCCGCTCCCACGCAAACGCCTTCGTTTTGTTCTTTTCATCCGCAAACAGCTCATCTACGCGAGCGTCCTCCGGAATGTGCCAGCCCGGCTTCCGCGCATAAATAATCGTGAGCGGCACAACGATTGCGCGCGTCCACGACGACATGTCGTAGAGGTTCACGAAAAACCAGTTCGGCAGAAGCATCAACTCTGGCGGAATCGCTGGCACCATATTCCAGCTGATTGCTCCGACCATCGCCAGATAAAAACGCACGTAGGAATTTGTAGCTTCCAGTCCGCCCAGTTCCTGAATTCTTTTGCGTGCCCGCTCCATGTGTGACGCGCTCGGCGAGTCGCCCGCGAGCTTCAGCGCAAAGTAAGCCTTAACGCATGTGTTCAATTCTGATGGTCCGCCCGGATAAATGTTCCATCCACCGTCGGCTGTCTGTTTTTGCCGAATGTAATTCGCGAGCTTTCGTACTTTCTCATTCTCGCGATCTTCCAGAACGCAATGCAGCAGAATGTGGTCGGACTCTAGCGTTGTGTCCGCTTCCAGTTCGCCCCACCAATAACCATCGGCAGCCTGCAGCGAGAGCAAATGCTTCGTGCCGCGTTCAATGGCTGCTTCCGCAGCCTCTGAATCGGCCACCTGCTCCGGCATGCGAGCTCTTTGCACCGCCGCCCCGAACCGTGTTTGTATGTCTGGAATTTGCATGGCCTCTTGACTGGCAATCCTCATTTTTTAGGTCACGAATGGCAAGCACTTTTACGACTCATCGACAAAAAACTCTCACGAACTCCTATCGTTTCCGTTTTTGAGTACGTAGCCCTCCCAGCTAAGATGCAAAAAAACACCATGCGCACACCCGTCGGTCTAACAGGTTTCCTAAGAATCAACTAGAAATGCAACAACTTACACACACTACCAAATTATCGCGGTCTTCGGCTCAGTGGTCAACACAAAAACGCGCCGTTGACACCCGCGATTCACTTCCCCAGTGCCCGCTGGACGCGTCTGCGCAACCGAATCGGCAGATGACCCCTGATCGGCTGCAGAAAACTCGCCTTTACGCGAATCATCCGCGTGTCCACGCTCGGCCAATTCGGGGCAAACAAAGGCGCGCGAAGGACAAAACCATCCGCGATTCCCAGTAGCCGCTGCGCGGAAGCCTTAAAATCCGGGCGTCGGGGGTCCAAAACCAGGATCGCCAGATCCGCGGACACGTAATCCAGCACAACATTGCTTTCGATAATGACGTTTTCAGCCCCGTTCATAAGCGTCCCTAATTCCGTTATCGCTTCTCCCAAATGAGCAGGACTTGCTTCCAGCAAAAACGAACGCGCCGCGCCAGCCGCCAGAAAACGCGAAGAATCGGAACGTCCAGAACGGTCAGTTTCCGCCCGAAAACGATACCCGGCAGAATCATCGTTCAACATATGATGCTGGGTGATCTTTACAGCCAGCCAATCACGTCCTGGAAATGCTCGAATCACGTCTACAGCCAGAGCCGTCTTGCCCACATTTCGGCACTGCCCGCCGATTACAATAATCCGCGGCCATTCGCGAAACATCTTCGCGCGCAAGCTGCGCCTTAGCATCGCGGCGCTCATCGCGTCTGTCGAAACGCCTACGATCACGGCTTCGCTTCCTCGAGCTTGCGTACACGCGCAGCCAATTCTGGCAAACGCGCAAACAACACATATTGTTTCTTGAACTGCGCCAAAGAGCGCGCCGGCGTCCCCCAAACAATTTCTTTCGCACGGATCGTCTTGCCATTCAGCACTCCTGTTTGCCCGCCCAAGACAGCCTCGTCCTCAATTTGGCAATGATCCCCGAGCCCCGCTTGCCCGCCAATCAGCACATGGTGGCCAACGTCGCAGCTTCCCGAAATCCCCGTCTGTGCCGCAATTACCGTGTGCTCCCCAATCCGAACGTTGTGCGCCACATGAACCAGGTTATCGAGCTTCACTCCATTCTCAATTCTCGTAACACCCAGCGACCCTCGCGCGACAGTCGTGTTATTCCCAATTTCCACATCATCGCCGACCTCAACACTTCCGATCTGCGGAAACTTCCAATGCCGCCCATCGCCATAAACGTATCCAAAACCATCTCCGCCAATCACAGCGCCCGAATGCAGCGTGACGCGTCTGCCAATTCGCGCCCCCGGATAGAGTGTCACGCGCGGATGCAACCGGCACGATTCTCCAACGAATGCGCCCTTCCCGATAAAACAAAACGCTCCAATCTCGGTATGCGCGCCAATCACAGTCTCAGCCTCAACCACTGCATACGGCCCTACACGCGCATCCGCCGCCAATTTCGCTGACGCGTCTATCACCGCCGTGGGATGCACTCCTCGCGCAATCGGCTCCGGCTCCAGCAACCATGCCGCTGCCTTCGCAAAGGCAAGCTTCGGGTTCGCAACCACCAGCAAGGTCTTGCCTTCCAGTCTCATTCCTTCGCGCACCAACACGCACTCAGCCGCCGACACTTGCGCTCGCGCCAAATGCTTCGCGGCGTCCACGTAAATCAAATCCTCCGCGCCCGCATCTTCGGGACTCGCCACGCCGGAAACTGGCCGCGACAAATCCCCTTTCACTTCCGCCTTCAAGTACTCCGCAAGTTCTCGCGCGATTTGTTTCATCTCGTGCTCTCCCATTCCTTCGCTGCCATCAAAAATCATTCGGCCCGCTACGACGCATAAACCGACGGCTCACCTGCTGGCCTGTTCTTCCATCGCTTGTGCACCCATAGCCACTGATCCGGATGAGCGCGCACGTAATCTTCGATCACCTTGTTGAAGCGCGCCGTGTTCACGCGAATGTCCGCGTCCTCATCCGCTGTCTGCTGAAGTTCCACAGCAGACTCGAACCGCAGCCGGTATTTCCGCATCGCGCCATCCCAAAAAAGGAATCCTGGCACCACGGCGGCGTCGGTACGCCGCGCTATCCGTGCCAGTCCTGTGGTCGTTGCGGCGGGAATCCCAAAAAAATCAACAAAGATTCCCTCGTCGAGCGATGTGTTTTGATCCGCCAGGATCCCCACCGTGCCACCATCGTGCAGCACTTTCAGCATGGCTCGCGCCGCATTATTTTTCTCGATCGGGCGGTTCCCGGAAAGGCAGCGGTAATGGTTTACCAGCGCGTTGACTCGCCTGTTATCGACCGCGCGTGCCAGAAACGACAGCGGATGCCCGTATAACGCCTGCGCAAACGGCGCCAGCTCCCAGGCGCTCATGTGTCCCGTGAGAAAAATCACGCCTTTTCCGCGCCGATGGGCCGCATCGAAATTCTCGAACCCGTCCAGCACCACCAGACGTTCGATATTGTCTCGCGACAGCTCCGGAAAATGCGCAAACTCCGCGGCCATCCATCCCAGATACCGCGTCATTCGGCGCAGTGTTCGACGGCGCTGCTCATCGGTCCAGCCCGGGAACGCCAGCCGCAAATTCACAATCCCCGCGCGCCGCAGCGGCGGCCTGCACACCAGCAGTACGTGCGCAATGCCTGCGGCAGTTCCGCGGGCCACCGGGCGCGGCAAGATCCCCAGAAACTTCACAATTGTCCAGGCGGCGGCGTACTCGCACCATTCGCGCATCGTGCGCCATTCTGTCACAGTAATTTTCCGCGAACCAGCGTGCGTGTGCGCCGTGTGAACTGCGCTCGGCTCTGCTACACTCACCCGCCATGGGCGAGAAACTCACCCTGTCGCAAAGAAATATCTGCGCCGCGTTGCTTGCCGCGGTGGTATTGGCGATTTGCCTCTTCAGCGGTCTCTCCGCGATTGGACTGGTCGGGCCCGATGAGCCACGCTACGCATGGATCGCCCGCGACATGGCCCACTCCGGCAATTGGATTACGCCTTTCCTTTACGGCCTGCCGTGGTTTGAAAAACCGATTCTCTATTATTGGTCCGCCGGATTTTTCTTCAAATTCCTCCATTCGCCCGAATGGGCCGCGCGCTTGCCTTCATCGCTCGCTGCTCTCGTCTCCGCTCTTGCGATGGCCTGGCTCGCGCTGCGGCGTTATGGAACCGCAACGGCATGGGCTGTCCTGCTGATTTTTCCAACGTGCGTCGGCGTCATCGCATTCGCTCGTGCAGCGTCGCCCGACATGCTTTTCACCGCGAGCCTCGCGCTTGCCTTCCTGTGCGCCGCAAGTGTCGTCGAAAAACACGGCGTGTTCGCCGGAAAGGATACGGCGCTGGCAATTGTCCCCGACGATAAACTCGCACTCATTTTCCTCGGTATATGGCTGGGTTTTGCCACTCTCGCGAAAGGCCCCGCCGCTGTTGTTCTTGCGGGCGGCAGCGTCCTTCTCTGGGCACTGGCAACTCAAAAGTGGAAAGCCGCTTTTCGGCTTCTTCACCCGCTCGCTATTTTGTTTTTCTGCATCGTAGCGCTGCCTTGGTACATCCTTTGCGCCTATCTCAATCCCGACTTCTTCCGCACTTTTATCTTGCTCCACAATTTTGAGCGCTATCTCACACCTGTTTTCCAGCATCGCGAACCATTCTGGTTCTTCATCCCCATCATCCTAATCGGTCTGTTGCCTTGGACGGCGCTTCTCGTCAGCGCCGCGCTCGACGGCCAACGCATCTTCGGCAATGGCGAATGGCGAACCTCCTCGGGATTCTTCATCGCCTGCTGGGCGATCTTTCCGGTTGTCTTCTTCAGTCTGTCGCAATCGAAGCTTCCGGAGTACATCTTGCCGGTCTTTCCACCCCTCGCTCTGCTGATGGCGCGCTCCTTTGCCTGCGCCATCGAATGGGCCCCGCGCAAGACGCAATGGATCGGTGTCGCGACAGGCACGATGTGGGTGGCCCTCGGAGTTGCTGGCGCGATCGGTTTTCATCGCCTCCCGCCATACGAGCCGCCGTATCAGCACGGAATCAATCAGCTAGCGCTCGCCGCGCTTCTCATTGGCCTGATTACGGGACTTGCAATCGAATTTTTCAGTTTGGCCCGCAAGCCGTGGCTCGTGCTCGCGATTTCCGCGCTCGTCGCTGCCGCATCGGTGGGCGTCGCAGTCGTTCGCGTACTGCCGCAGCTTGACGCGTTGATTTCCACGCGCCCGCTCGCGCGCGACATCCACAAAATTCTTTCAGCCAACACGAACAGAATTTGGCCATCCGATTTCCAAATTGATGCCGTTGGCGACATAAATCGCAATTGCGATTACGGCCTGCGTTTTTATCTTGATTCAAGTGGGTTTGTGCAGTTCCAGCCGAGATGGCAGCGTCATGAACGTTACCTGCTGGTCGGCAACGGCGGCGACATGTTGTTGAACAACGTCGGCCTGATCCACCGAAGGATCGTCGCGAAGTTTCTTCCATATTGTTGGGTGGAATCGCTGCCGAAACCAGTTATTTACGACGACAAATCGAGCATTACTGCGCCGGTTGTCCCGAAGGCGGGAGGTGCTGCAGGAAAAAAGTAACCACGAGGTTTTCATAATTGCGGCGTCCTTCGTCGCTCATCTCCGCATAGGTCATCGTATCTGCGGAGTGGTCTTTCGGCGGCGGAGCAATTTGAAACATCTGAAGCGTTTCTCTATCCAAGTCCGGCTTATCGGTGGATTCGATAAACAGTTTGGGAATGCCTTGCAACCGGCCTAGACGGCTTATGAGCGGAGGTAGCGTGCGGTCATCATAGTTCAACATCCTAAACCCAAACAGGCAGAACGTTTTTATCAGCGGAAGCGAGCCCAATCCCGCATGGCCCACCTGAATCGTCAGAAAATCCGACGGCTGGTCGTATACGGAATCAACGGCTATCGCCTGAATGCGCGGCTCTTGGACAGCCGCTGCTAACCCCGCATACGCTCCCAGGTCCGTACCCCAAACTCCAAATCGCGACCCGTCAATGTCTTCGCGTTTCGCGAGCCCTTTGATCGCGGCAAGCAATTCCCGCGTTTCCTGGTAGCCCAGCGTCGTACGCCCAGGCACTGCGCCGTGACCCACAAAATCAAACAGAAACACGTTGAATTGGTGCTCCTGCAGCGCCGTCACCAACGTAAGAATGTCCGCTCGCTGCGATCCGTAGCCGTGGCATAACACGATCGTCGGCGCCCGAATCAGTCCGGGGAAAAACCATCCCTCGCGCGACCCTTCTCCGGGAATATCGAAGCTGTAGACAGTTGGATGCCCCATCAACAAGGTGACGTCAACGTTCGCCGCGCTACGCGGCGGCGTCAGAATCTGATACAACAAATATCCTGAAATCGTCGCTGCCGCCAGAAAGACGAACAGCACCAGAGCGAGCAACGACCCCGCAATGCGCGCGAACCGCGCGGACAAACGCTTCAAATTCGACATAGGTTTCATGCTTCGGCGCAGGACTCCGCTTTCAACCGCCGCGCAGTTTAGCATAATTCCCCTGCGCGCCAGCGACCGCTGCACTTATTGGTTCTTAACTATTGATGAAAAGAACCGCGCGAATTTGCCGTCATTTATGCCGCTTCCTACTCTCTCCGGCTGCGGTAAGTATGGTGGGATATAATATAATCGTCCAAGGGGACACTCAGGCCATCCATGCAGGTTGTCGATCTGCGCCAACTTCATTCGCGTTCGCTTGAGCCACTCTTTCACGAAGAAGCGGAACTGTGGCGCAATGATCTCTATTGGGACTATCGCCCGTCACAACATCTAATCCGCAAATTCATCGACTCGCACTCCCTCGCCGGTTACGCCGCCTTTGAGGGAAAGCAGCCCGTCGGTTATGGCTTCTACGTTTTCGAAGATCAAAAAGGCCTCATCGGCGGTCTTTTCGCCTCGCCACATCTCGCTCAAATCGATATCAGCAAGAAGCTTCTCCTTGAAATGTTCGAAACGCTTCGCGCAACCCCTTTCATCGAGCGCATAGAAGCGCAACTCATGCCGTTCGGCTCTGCGCTCGACCCCGTACTCGCCGAGCAACATTTTCGTCTCCACCGTCGCCAATTCATGCTTCTTGAGTTCCCCGCGAATCCGTCCAAGAAAGCTTCCGTGTCACAAGATGGCCTGCGCGTCGAAGCCTGGACCGACCGCTGCCTCGAACCCTGCGCGCGCTTGATCCAGCGCGCCTATGCCGATCACGTTGATGCGCAAATCAACGATCAATACCGCAGCGAGCTCGGCGCCATGAAATTCCTGCGCAACATCGTTCTCCTCCCCGGCTGCGGTCAGTTTCTCCCGGACGCCTCCTTCATCCTTCGCCCCGGTCCGGGAGAGAAACCCATCGGTATGGTCTTGACTTCCACGGTCGCTCCCGGCGTGGGGCACACCACGCAAATCTGCGTCTTGCCGGGTTATCAGAAAAATGGTCTGGGTCGGCGGCTGATGGAGGCGGCGCTCGCCGCTTTACAACAACATGGTTACCGCGCGCTCTCGCTCACTGTCACTACCATCAACACAAACGCCGTGCGTCTCTACGAAGATCTCGGCTTCCACACGGTTAAATCCTTCGCCGCTGGCGTCTGGGAACCCTGACAAGACGACATCCAAAAATTCGCCACTCTATTTCTTCGCACGATCCTTCAACAAATTCTTCAGTTCCGACATGAATTCTTTCACGTCCTTGAAATCCAGGTAAACCGAAGCAAAGCGCACATACGCCACTTTGTCCAGCTTCTTCAGCCGTACCATCAATTGCTCGCCAATTTCCGAAGTCGTCCGTTCCCGATCCTTCGCTTCATTGACGAATCGCTCCGCGTCATCCACCAAAGCTTCCAGCTTCGCCGTTGGCACGGGCCGCTTTTCGCACGCTCTCAACAATCCCTGCAAAATCTTGTGACGATCGAACTTCTCTCGCCGCCCGTCTTTCTTGATCACCATGTATGGGATTTCGTCGATGCGCTCATAAGTCGTGAACCGCTTGCCGCACTTCAAGCATTCGCGTCGCCGCCGGATCAAATCTCCGGCGCGGCCCTCGCGCGAGTCCACCACTTTGTCATCCAGATGCGAGCAAAATGGACATTTCACCGTGGAGCCTCGCGCTTCTGCTTTGCCTCATCGGAAATTGACGCGTGTTCGCCGCGCTCTTCGTCAGCGGATTCTTCGCGTGCCAGCCGCCGCAAATCTCCCATTGACCACCCCTCGTGAATCAGCAACGGCACTCCCGCGACACACGCTGCCGCAAAAGTCACCAACCACAATACAATCGCGACCGCCGCCGCCGGCTCCTTTTCTACTCCAAATATGACGGTGAGGACAAGGAACGTCGCGAGTTGCGTGCCTCCGCCGACCGCCGGAAGTTGCACCACCGACCCAACCATCGTAAACGCCAGCACCAGCAGCGCCGCGCGAAAATCGAATTTCCCAATCTCGCTGCTGAAACTTCGCATAACCAACATGTACACCAGCGCCACCACCAGCCAGTGCACCACTGTATACGCGACGGCCGCCGACAAGTCCCCCGCCGAGCGAATCGCCTGCAACCCTTGGCTGAATCCGTCAATCAGCGTCGCAATTTTGCCGCGCCAGCCACCGTGCTTGCGAAACCCTCCGAGCTGCGACTGCAGCGCGCGCGCGCCATGCAAACGAAAATAAACAAGCACCGCAATCATTCCAATCAGCAGCCAGAAAATTCCCCAGCCAGCGAGCCGCGCATCGTGAACCAGCCGCCCCGCGTTCGCTTCCGATCCTGGCAACGCGTGGCGCGGCAACGCAAGCAGCGCCAGAATCGCCAGCACTGCCGTGGCCCCCACATCAAACACGCGCTCCATCACGTACACGCCGAAACTATCCGCCACCGGCAATCGATCTTTGCGTGCAATCAGCAGCGGACGAACCGGCTCCCCTGCGCGCCCCAGCACAAAAATCGCCGTGAAACCCATAATCGTCGCGCTGTACACATTGCCAAATGTCGGCCGCCCCATGTAGCACGAGAACCGCACCCATCGCAGCGAGCGTAGCGCATACGAAACATAAATCGACGCCACGGCGAGCAGCAGCAATGGGATATTTGCATTCTCAAGCGCCGCCCCAAGTTTCTGCCAATTGAACCCGCCAAGCATGATCGCGCCGCGGAACCGGTAAAGCAGGCCCACGGCAATCGCCAGCGCCACAATCAGCCACAGCGTTTTTCGCACACCTCGCCGCATCGTCGCGCACCGTATCAGCACGCCTTCATGAGTGTCAAGTTAGCTCGCGAACAGGTACTCGCGAACAGGTATTGGGTCAGTCTGAATTTTCTCGATCGTGACACAAAGAGTCAAAATTCAAACTGACCCAAAGCTCGCCAACAATACTCTCTGATACTGAAACTAATTTCCGCCGCGACTTGGCTGCAAGCCATGCAAGATGCTTGTGTTACGCACCTGGCCCAGCTAACATGCCCTGGCAGTGCGGAACTTTTCGGCCCCTTTTCTCGTTCCTTACTATGAGGCCGGAAGTGATGCTACTCACGAGGACAATGACGATTGGAGCCGGACGCTCAACTGGTTCAGCGCTGCCTCCGGGGAGAGGGGCCGGCATGGGAAGAGCTTGTGCGTCGCCACTCCCGGCGCGTTTACAATATTTGTTACCGCTTCACCGGCAATCCGGCCGAAGCCGAGGACTTGAGCCAGGAGGTTTTTTTACGCATTTATCGCACCCTTGCCAGCTATCGCATGGCCTACGGCGGCTTTCCGACGTGGCTCACCAGCGTCACGCGCAACTTGTTGATCGATCATTATCGCCGGACTCGTCACGACCGTGTCACCGATTCGCTCGAGGACGTGATGCCCAAGGTCGAAGAAAAGCATTCCCCGGTGCGCACGCCCGACAAGGCTGCTCTGGCCAGCGAGCTGAGCGCGCAGGTACAGTCGGCGCTCTCTCGACTGTCCCCCGATTTGCGCGAAGCGGTAATCTTGCGCGACTTGCAGGGTTTGGAATACAACGAGATTCAAGAAGTTTTATCTGTCCCGGAAGGCACGGTAAAATCCAGAATCAACCGCGGCCGCATCGAACTGGCCCGCGTGCTTCAAGAAATGGGCTTGAGGCCCGAGTGAGATGTGACGAGCAAGAAGACGAGTAAAAACAAGGAAAAAGACGAGTAAGAAAATGACTTGGACCTGCGTACAAATCGAAGAACAGCTGAGCGACTACCTCGACGGCCTTCTCTCCGACGCCGAACAGCGTGAGTTCCGCGCCCATGTCGACGCTTGCCCGCAGTGCGCGCCTCTTCTCGCGCAGGTCGCGCATGTCATTGGCCGCCTTCGCACCCTTGAGTCGGAACCCGCTCCGGCCGCGCTCGTCTCCAAGATTCTCGATCAAACTCTCGGCCCGCGCAAAACCAAGCACGACTGGTTCAGTTGGTTGCCAATGCTGTGGCAACCCCGTTTCGCCATGGGCACCGTCACTGTCCTAGCCACTCTGCTGATCATTTTCCAGGCTACGGGCGTCCGCAGGTCCGATATCACCGCGGCCAACTTGAACCCGGTTAGAATCTTCCACGCCGCCGACAGTCATGCGCATCTTGCCTTCGCGCGCAGCGTAAAATTCGTCAATGACCTCCGCGTGGTTTATGAAATTCAATCCCGTCTCCAACCGGCGAATAATCCCGCACCGAACAATGCCGCGCCGTCTTCCGCTCCGTCGCAGCAGAAATCGCCGAACGAATCTCAGCGGAACCACAGCACAAACGGGAGTTTTGCTTACGTCGCCACGCTAATTCCTGACGCGCCCACAAGGAGTCCTCGATGAAATGCGCTGTTCACACCGACGTTGACGCCACCGGCTTCTGCCGCAACTGCGGCAAAGCCCTTTGCGCGCAATGTGCCCGCGAAGTCCGCGG
>DATGJE010000275.1:0-2917 GCA_035295305.1 Candidatus Acidiferrales bacterium
GAACGTGCTTCGAGGCGGCGATGGGCTTCGGCGGCTTCGGCCAGGGGGAAAACCTTGTCAACGACGGGGTGAATCTGTTTGCGGGCGACCAATTCGAGGACGGGAAAAAGTTCCGCCTTGCTGCCCATGTAGGAACCGAGAATCGAGAGGTGCCGGCTGAACAGAAAACGCAAATCGATTTTCGCGTCGTAGCCGGTCGTGGCGCCGCAAGTGACGAGGCGGCCATTCACCGCGAGGCACGCGACACTTTGGTCCCACGTCGCGGTGCCGACGTGTTCGATGACGACGTCCACGCCGCGCTTCCCCGTCAGCCGTTTCACTTCCGCGTGGATTTGCTGTTTCGTGTGCACGATGATTTCATCCGCGCCCAGCGCGCGAACTTTTTCGACTTTTTCTTCCGCGCCCACGGTGGTGATGACGCGCGCGCCCAGAACCTTCGCGATTTGAATCGCCGCGCTGCCCACTCCGCTGCCGCCGCCCAAAATCAAAACGTCTTCGCCAGCTTGCAATCTTGCGCGCGTCACCAGCATGTGCCACGCTGTGATGAAAACCAGCGGAATCGCGGCGGCTTCTTCGAACGAAAGTCCCGCGGGAATCGCCACGGCATTGCGCGCGGGCGCGCACACAAATTCGGCGTACCCTCCATTCACCAGATAGCCGAGCAGCGTGTACTTGCGGCAAAGATTGTCGTTGCCCGCAAGGCACGCGGCGCAGCGTCCGCAAGAGATTCCCGGCTGCAGCAGCACTTTTTCTCCCACGCGAATGTCGCCCGCCATTTCGCCGACTGCCGCGATTTCGCCGGAGATGTCGCTGCCGTTGATGTGCGGCATGGGAATTTGAATGCCGGGAATGCCTCTGCGAATCCACAGGTCGAGATGATTCAGCGCGCACGCGCGCACGCGCACGAGGACTTCGTCGGCGCGGGGTTTGGGATCTGGCGCGTCGGTGTATTTCAGAACTTCAGGCCCGCCATGCTCGGTGAAAACAACCGCCTTCATTCAATCCTCCGTCAAGCAGCGCCGCATTTTCCGCAAAAGTCTACTGTAGTCGCGCGGCAATTGACAGAGGAGGCCGCGCGCCGTAACCTGAAAGCGACCGAAAACTTTATGGACCTGTTCGAAGAAATCGTGCGGATGCGGCGCGCGGGGCAGCGCGGGGCGCTCGCGACCATCGTGCACACGAACGGCTCGATTCCGAGCTACGAAAGCTCGCGAATGCTGGTGCGCGAAGACGGCTCGATTGCAGGGACCGTCGGCGGCGGATGCGTGGAAGCGGACGTGTGGGCCGCCGCGAAAGAAGTGATCCAGCAGGAAATGCCGCGCAAGATGACGTTCAGCCTGAACAACGAAGCTGCCTACGACGCGGGGCTGATTTGCGGCGGAACGCTCGAGATTTTCGTCGAGCCGATTCTGCCGCAGCCGAAATTATATTTATTTGGCGGTGGGCACGTTTCCACGGCGCTCGCCCGCGTCGCAAATCTCGCGGGATTTTCGATCAGCGTGATCGACGACCGCGCCAGCTTCGCAAACACGGAACGTTTCCCGATGGCCGAAGAAACTCTGACGAGTTACGAAGACGCGTTCGACAAATTAAAGCCAAATGCTTCATCGTATCTTGTGATCGTGACGCGCGGGCACAAAGACGACATGCGCGTGCTCGAATGGGCCGTTGGCACGGACGCGCGTTACATTGGAATGATCGGCAGCAAGCGCAAGGTGATTTCCGTCTACAAGGCGCTCGAAAAGCAAGGCATCGAGATGGAGAAATTCGCGCGCGTCCATGCGCCTGTGGGCCTGGAGATTGGCGCGCTCTCGCCCGAGGAAATCGCCGTGAGCGTCACCGCGGAACTGATTGCCGTTCGCCGCAATGCCGCGCCCGGCGCGCCGCACAAAGCCGTGCGCCTCGATGAAGTTCCCGCGCTGAAACACAGCTGACGCGATGCTGCTTATTCTTGCGGCCTTTTGCAAAGTGCGCTCGGTACCTGGAGCTGCGTGAGCATGATTGCCGTTGTCATACTTGCGGCCGGCGAATCGCGGCGTATGGGTCAGCCGAAAGCGCTGCTTCCCTTCCCGGAATTCTTCGCTAGCGCAACTGGAAAAAGCGAACATAGGCCTGCGGCGCATAGAGAGGCCGCGTCGGCGCAGCCAAAAACATTCCTCTGCCATTTAATCGACGTGACGCGACATCCGCGCGCGACGATTTTGCGCGCGGTAGTGGGCGCGCATGCGACGGAGATTCGCGCGCGGGCCAAACTGGACGCGGACGAGCTCGTGGTGAATGAGGAGTGGCGGCGCGGGCAGCTTTCGTCACTGCAAGCGGCGATTCGCAGTTTGCCTCCAGAAAAAACAGAAGGAATGCTGGTCTGCCTCGTCGATCATCCACTGATTTCCGCACAGCTTGTTTCGCTGCTTGTCGATACATTCGAATGTGACAAACATAAAATCGTGATTCCCACATATCGCGGTAAGCGCGGCCATCCCGTAATTTTTCCGAGCGCGTTGTATGCGGAATTGCTCGCCGCCCCGGAAAATATTGGCGCGCGTGCTGTCGTCCGCGCTCACGCCGCCGAAGTCGTCGAAGTTCCCGTAAACGAAGAGGGCGTCATCATCAATCTGAATGATCCCGAAACGCTCCGCCGTTTCTCGGCGCAATCGCAATAGGAGTAAGATCAGAAAAACATGACCAGTACACGCGATATTCCGGCGAGAGGTTATTGCTGCTCATCGTGGCAGTCTCTTTGTTTCTGGGGATGCGCATTCATCGTTTTTTATGCGGCCGCCCTGCTGGCCATCTACTTGCTGCACTTGGAAAACTACCAGCTGACTGCGCTTTTCGCCGCGCTCGGATTGGCCTGCGTCGCGAATGCGGTGCGTAACCGAACTTTCCACTGTGTGATCACCGGACCATTCTTTCTTCT
>DATGJE010000276.1:0-3946 GCA_035295305.1 Candidatus Acidiferrales bacterium
TCTTCGAATCGTCCTATTCCGAGCGCATTCTCACCGAACAATTCCGCGTCGCCACGCTCGACGGCTTCGGCCTCTCCGGCCACCCGCAAGCCATTTCGGCCGCCGGAGGCCTGCTCCACTATCTGCGCGAAACGTCCGCCATCTCCGCCACCGATTCCAGTAACGGCATCGCCGCGATGCAGCTTCGACCCGCCGGCCGCAGCCTCGAGCATCTCGATCGCATTGTTTACTACGAGCAGCAGGACGCGCTCGTTCTCGACCACGTCACCGTCCGCAATCTCGAACTCATCTCGCCCAGCATCGGTGACGATGATTCCGCCACCCTTCTCGCCTCGCTCGACGGCACGGCCACGGGCATGGGCGCTCGACTTCTTCGCTCCTGGATTCTGCGTCCCTCCATCGCTCTCGAAGAAATCTCCGCGCGCCTCGACGCTGTCGCTGAACTGAAATCCGCCACCGTCGTCCGCGAGGAAATTCGCCGCGACCTCGACCAGATTTTCGACCTCGAACGCCTCACCAGCCGCGTCACTCTCGGCACAGCCACGCCACGCGATTTGCAAGCCCTTCGCCGTTCGCTCGTCGCCGTGCCACTCTTGCGTGGATTCCTCACGCGTTTCGCCTCCACGCGCCTCGCCGCACTTCACGCCGAGCTCGACGAACTCTCCGACGTTCGCGATCTCATCGCCAGCGCCATCGCCGAAGATCCTCCCGCTCAACCCACCGAGCCTGGCATCATCCGCGCGGGCTACAACGCCGAACTCGACGAGCTGCGCACTCTCAGCAAATCGTCGAAGCAAATCATCGCCTCGATGGAAGAGCGCGAGCGCAAACGCACAGGTGTTGGCTCGCTTAAAATTCGCTTCAACTCCGTCTTCGGTTATTACATCGAAATCTCGAAAGCTAATCTCCATCTCGCGCCGCCGGATTACGAACGCAAGCAAACCCTCGTCAACGCCGAGCGTTTCACTTCCCCCGAGTTGAAAGATTACGAGCGCAAAGTCCTCGACGCCGACGAGCGCATTCTTGAAATCGAGCGCCGCCTCTATCGCGAGATTCGCGAATCCATCGCCGCGCAGGCCTCGCGTCTTCGCCAGACTTCTTCCGCCATCGCCCAGCTTGACGTTCTCGCGAATTTCGCCCGTCTCGCTGCCGAGCGGAATTATTCGCGGCCTTCATTTACTGAATCGGAACCCGGGCGCGCCATCAATGACGGCGGCAATCGCGCGGCTCATCAGAAAGCCCGCGGCGAATTGCTCATCGCCGCCGGACGCCATCCCGTCATCGAAACGCTTCTCGAAACGCGCGGCGAACGCTTCGTCCCCAACGATCTGTATCTCGACGACGTCACTCAGCCCATCCTCATCATCACCGGGCCTAACATGGGCGGCAAATCCACGTACCTTCGTCAGGCCGCTCTCATCGTCATCATGGCGCAAATCGGCTGCTTCGTTCCCGCCGCGGAAGCGCGCCTGCCGCTCGTTGACCGTATCTTCACGCGCATCGGCGCTTCCGATAATCTCGCGCGCGGCCGCTCCACTTTTCTTGTTGAAATGAGCGAAGTCGCGGCCATCCTCAACACTGCCACCGCCGCCAGCCTCGTCCTGCTCGATGAAGTGGGCCGCGGCACGGCAACCTTTGACGGCCTCTCCATCGCCTGGGCCGTCGTTGAATATCTCCATGAGAATGCGCGCCCGCGCACACTCTTCGCCACGCATTATCACGAACTCACCGAGCTCGAACGCCTGCTCCCCGGCGTGAAAAACGTGCACGTCTCCGTCCGCGAAGCTGGAAACGAAATTATTTTTCTTCGCCGCGTCGAGCCTGGCACCGCCGACAAGAGCTACGGCATTGAAGTCGCGCGTCTCGCGGGCCTTCCCGCTCCCGTCATCGAACGCGCCCGCGAAGTCCTCGCCGAGCACGAGAAAAGCGAGCACAAACTTACTGAGGAGCTTTCGCCAGGCGCCGCACCTCCGCCTCAGCCAGTGATGTTCGCCGCGGTCGATCAGGAAGTCCTCGACGCACTCCGCCGCGCCGATCTCGATAATCTAAAACCAGTCGAAGCGCTTAATCTTCTCGACGCGCTCAAGAAGCAGCTCTCGTGACGCGCGCGCCTCGCAGCATGCTCGTGCTCGGCCTCATGTCCGGCACTTCCGCCGACGGCATTGACGTCGCTCTCGTCCGCGTCACCGATTCACTCAGGGGTTCGCCTGCCGCTCCGCGCGCTCGCCTCGTGAATTTCGCCGCGTTTCCTTATCCGCCTGCCGTTCGCGAAACCGTTCTCCGCCTCGCCAACGGTGCCGCGACCACGACGCGCGAAATCAGCCAGCTTAATTTTCGCCTCGGAGAATTATTCGTCGACGCCGCGCTGCGTGCCTGCCGTAAATTCCGCATCTCGCCGCACCGCATTTCACTCATCGGCTCGCACGGCCAAACTCTCTATCATCAAGGCGCGCCCAGCCCGTTTCTCGGCGCACGCGTCTCTTCCACTCTTCAACTCGCCGAGCCTGCCATCATCGCCGAGCGCACAGGCATCACGACTATCGCCGATTTTCGTCCCGCGGACATCGCCGCCGGCGGCCAGGGCGCGCCGCTCGTTCCGTTTGTCGACTATCTTCTTTATCGCGATTCTCGCCGCGGCCGCGTCGCTCTCAATATCGGAGGCATCGCCAACCTCACCGTGCTCCCTGCCGCCACGCAAACGAAAAGCGTGTTCGCGTTTGACACCGGTCCTGGCAACATGATCATCGACGCGCTCGCCGCGCACTTCACTCGTGGCCGCCTTCGCTATGACCGCGACGCGCAACTCGCCCGCCGCGGCCATCTTCTCCCAGAATTGCTAAACGAGTTGCTCGCGCATTCGTTCTTCCGCATGCCACCTCCCAAAACCTCCGGCCGCGAAGAATTCGGTGCGCCGTATGCCACGCGACTCATCGCAGCAGCCAAGCGCCGCCGCGTGCGCCCCGCCGATTTGATTCACACCGTCACAGCATTCACTTCCGTCTCAATCGCGCGCGCTTTCCGGAATTTTGTGTTTCCTCGCGCTCGCGTAAACGACCTCATCATTTCCGGCGGAGGTGCTCGCAATCCCTTGCTTGTCGCCTATCTCGTCGCGTTGTTGCCTTCTCTGAAAATTATTTCCGCCGACGAATTCGGCGTTCCCGGCGATGCCAAAGAAGCCTTCGCCTTCGCCGTCCTCGCCTACGAAGCCTGGCATCAGCGCGCCAACAATCTCCCCAGCGCCACCGGCGCGCGCCATCCCGCAGTCATGGGAAAAATCTCCTATGCCCATCCGCGTTAACAGGCAGGGGATGTTCGTCGCCGTCCTCATTGTTTGTGGATTCCTGCCCGGCTGCTCATCCAGTCGCTCCACAAGCGACTCCAATACGTTAAATTTCCTCCTCGAATCCATGCCCACGAATCTCGACCCGCGCATCGGCACCGACGCTTTTTCCGAGCATCTCGACTTCCTGATTTTCGACAGTCTCCTTCAGCGCGACGAGCATCTCGACCTCGCCCCCGACCTCGCCGAAAAATGGGAAATGTCCGACGCGCAGACGTACGTCTTCCATCTTCGCCACGACGTCAAATTCTCCAACGGCCAGCCACTCACTTCCGCCGACGTGAAATTCACGTTCGACTCGATCATTTCAGGCGCAATCAAAACGCCCAAGCGCGGCGCCTATGCGCTCGTCGATTCCATCACTGCGCCCGATCCCCACACCGTCATCTTCCATCTTCGTGCGCCCTACGCCTCTTTTCCGCTGAACCTGACACGCCAGGCTGTCGGCGTCGTCCCGCAAAACGCTGGCCCCGACTTCGCGCAACATCCCATCGGCACCGGACCATTTCGTTTCGCCAGCCTCGCCACCGACGAAGAAGTCGTCCTCGATCGCAATCCGAATTATTTTGCTGGCGCGCCGTCGCTCGAACGCATTCGCTTCCGAAT
>DATGJE010000277.1:0-9207 GCA_035295305.1 Candidatus Acidiferrales bacterium
TTCCAATAGTGGCAGGAATGGCGCCTCCTGCCCGTACGGCGGAAGCGTGCCCGAGGTATCGACGTTGCCCACAATCCTGGTTGCGGACGACAACAGCAACATTCAGAAGATGGTGTCGCTCGTCTTCGAAGAGAAAGGCATTCGTGTGGTCGCGGTAGGCAACGGGGAAGCCGCCTGCCGGAAGATGCCTGAAGTGCGTCCCGACCTCGTGCTGGCCGACGTATTCATGCCGGTGCGAAATGGCTATGAAGTCTGCGAGTTTGTTAAACAGACCTCGCAATTCGCAAGGATTCCTGTAATTTTGCTGGTCGGTGCATTTGACCCGCTGGATGAAAAAGAGGCGCGGCGAGTGGGCGCCGATGGCGTGTTGAAAAAACCGTTTGTGCCGCCTGACCCGCTGATCGCGATGGTCACTTCCCTACTGCCGAAGATTGAACCGGTTGTCGTGCCGCCAGCGCCTCCGAAAGAAGAAATTCCCGAACCGCCGGCATGGAAACCGAAACCTCGCCCGCCCATTCCGGAATTCGAGGAGCCAGAGGGTGTCCCGCCGGAATTCGCGTTTGGCGCCACTCCTGCCAGAGATTTCGAGCCTGTCGCCATCCCAGAAGCAAAAAACGCTGAAGAAGGGGATGATGACGAAGAGCCGGCAAGCGAATGGACGCGGCGGCGCAAGACCCTGGAATATGAAATTCCGGCATCCGAGTCCGCAAGTATGGTCGAAAAGCTGGCTGGCGGGAAAATGGCGCCGGATGATTCGGAGACACTCGAAACAAGCGTTCACTCAAAAGCGCACGTGCCGTTTGCAGGCGCGAACGTCCCCGAGAAGGTCGAGTCGAGCTCAACGGGCGCGCGAACCAAGTGGATGGACTTGATGGGAATCGGGGAGTCCAAAGCGGCTGAGCCAGATGTGGAGGAAGCCCCCAAAGCCGCGGCTCCAGTGCAGGAAGAGCCAACATCAAGCACCGTTTCGAGCGAACCCTCGAACGGAGCGGCGAATAAGTACGCGATCACAAAAACAGAAGATACGCCGAATGACGTGTCGCGCGAAAAATTACCGCAGCACAGTGATCTGGAACCGGAACATGCAAGCGCGCAGCAAACGGATTGGCCCGCGCCTCCGGCGGAAGTGATTCCCTTCCCCGCGCCCGAGGAGTCTTCTTCCGCCGCCACGCCGCACGCGCCGGAAGAAGCGACTCTTGTGGAGCCTCTCCTGGAAGAAACATCCGACGCGGCGCCGTCGTACACGGTCGAGAATATCAGCGCTGCGTTATCGGAATCGGATAGCGCTCCATCCCAAGGACATTACGAAGCACCAGCGGTGGAAATTTCTGCTACTGAGTCTTCAGTCGAGGCAGAAATTCCCGAGAAGTTTGACGCATCCGTGATGGAAACGGCGCACGCTGCATCAACCGAGAAAGCCATTTCCGAAGCCGTGTCCGCTGTGACCGCCAAGAACGCGGAACTGGATGCGGCCGCGATTGACAGCGTCGTGGCAAAACTACTTGAAAAGCTACAGCCTCAGATTCATGAAGCCCTCTCAAGCAGTGTTCTTCGCCCGTTGGTCGAGGAAATGCTGAATCGCGAACGCGATAAGAAGTAACTCCGCAGCTTGGCCGATTTACTCACCTAGCCTCATTTGACGCGCCACGCAATTGCCTCGTATAGTTGATGGTTTCACCCATCTCCAAAAAGCGCGCAGGGACGCGCCGAAATCGTTAAGCGCGAATCACAATGGCAAGCGAACTCCCCAAAGCATACGAACCTCAAGAAATTGAACGGCGCTGGGCGCAGACCTGGTTCGAAGAGCAGCTTTACCGCGCCGACGCGAAGGGCGCAGGCGAAATGTTTTCGATCGTTTTGCCGCCGCCGAACGTCACAGGCTCAATCCACATCGGTCACATGCTGGAGCACACCCAGATCGACATCGTGGTGCGCTGGCACCGCATGCGCGGCAACAAAACTCTTTGGCTTCCGGGAATGGATCACGCGGGCATCGCCACGCAAGTGGTGGTAGAGCGGCAGCTCGCGAAGGAAGGATTGAAACGCGAGCAGATTGGACGCGAGGAATTCGAGCGGCGCGTCTGGCAATGGAAAGCGGCGAGCGGCGGAAATATCAAGAAGCAAATGATTCGGCTCGGAGTTTCGTGCGATTGGACGCGCGAGAAATTCACGCTCGATCCGCCGCTCTATCGAGCCGTAATGGAAGCATTCCTGCGGCTGTATCGCGAGGAATTGATTTATCGCGGTCGTTACATGGTGAATTGGTGCCCGCGCTGCCAGACGGCATTGAGCGATCTCGAAACAGTGCACGAACAGCGCGAAGGGAAATTGTGGTTCATTCGTTATCCCATCGCGGGTTCGCGCGAGACGATCACGGTTGCGACGACGCGGCCGGAGACAATGCTGGGCGATACGGCCGTCGCCGTTCACCCGAGTGACGAGCGCTACAAACACTTGATCGGGAAGATGGCCGTGCTGCCGCTGATAAATCGCGAAATCCCCATCATTGCCGACGATTTTGTGGATCGCGAATTCGGCACGGGCGCCGTAAAAGTGACTCCGGCGCACGATCCCAACGATTTTGCAATGGGCCAGCGCCACAAATTGGCGGAAATTGACGTGATGACTCCGGACGCGCACATGAGCGCGGCGGCAGGTGCGTATGCGGGATTGGACCGGTTCGCGGCGAGAGAGAGAATCGTCGAGGACCTGAAGGCGCAGGGCTTGCTCGAACGTGTGACGAACCACGCGATGTCGGTTGGCCTGTGCGATCGCTGCAAAACAATTATCGAGCCGCGACTTTCCGTGCAGTGGTTCTGCAAGATGAAGCCATTGGCTGCGCCGGGCATTCAGATCGTCGAGGACGGCCTGCTTTCGATTGTACCGGACAATCAAAAGAAGATTTTTCTCGACTGGCTGACGAATATTCGCGACTGGTGCATTTCCAGGCAACTGTGGTGGGGTCATCGCATTCCCATTTGGCATTGCGGTGATTGCGGCGCGATGACGCCGGCAAAAGATTCGAGCGTTGAAGTGGTGGATGGGCGCGCGCAGATCGCGAGCGTGCCGGAGAAGTGCGAAAAATGCAGCAGCGGCAAACTGACGCAAGATCCGGATGTGCTCGACACGTGGTTCAGCTCCGGTTTATGGCCGCTATCTACTCTCGGTTGGCCAGACGACACGGAAGATCTGCGAATTTTTTATCCAACGAGTCTGCTGATCAGCGGATACGACATTCTTTTCTTCTGGGACGCGCGGATGGTGATGCTCGACCTGCATCTGGCGCCGCGCGCGAAAACCGAAGGCCGAATTCCCTTTCGACAACTCTATTTACATGGGATTGTTCGCGACCCACACGGAATAAAGATGTCGAAAACGCGCGGGAACGTAATCGATCCGCTGGAAATTATCGAGAAATACGGAACGGACGCGTTGCGATTCGCGTTGATCGTCGCCGCAGCCCCTGGAACGGATATTGCGCTGAGCGAAGAGCGTATTTTGAGCTATCGCGCATTCGCGAATAAGATTTGGAACGCGGCGCGATTTTTATTCTTCAATCTGGAGAAGATTGAAGCGATGGGCGTGACGCTCGAAGAGTTGGCGGCTCTGGACGTTCGCGCCAGGGCGCCGTATGCGACGCGCGATCCACTGCCACACCAGTGGATTTTCTCGCGGCTCGCGGCGGTGACGGAACAGATGAACGATGCGCTGGAGAATTTCCGCTTCCACGAAGCAGCACATGTCATCTACCACTTCTTTTGGGGCGATCTCTGCGATTGGTACATCGAGTGGCTGAAGCCGCAGCTTGCATCCGAAAGTTGCGAGGATGCGATTGCGACGTGGCGGAATTTGTTTGCGGCGTTTGAGTATGCGCTGCGTCTGCTGCATCCATTTATGCCATTTATCACTGAAGAACTGTGGCACCGGCTGCCGCAAAGGGCAGATGCGAAATCTATTTCGTTGCAAAGCTTCCCAGCGGCCCATGCGCGTTGGCGGAATTCAGAGGCGGAGCGGAGCGTCGCGTTGGTGCAAGAGATTGTCGTGGCGGCACGGAATATACGCGCGGAAATGAAACTCGATACAAAGAAGAAGGTGGCGGCGGATTTCGCGTCCGAGGATTCTGAGGTGCGCAATCGCGGGGCGGAAAACCTCGATGTCATTCTCCGGCTCGGCAGTCTTTCGGCGCTGAACATCCACTCAGGAAAACTCAAGAGCGGCGAGGGAGCGGTGCGTTCCGCATTGCAATTCGACTTGCGGATTCAGTTCGAAGGCGAGCCGGTCGACGCCAACGCTGAAAAGGCTAAACTCAAAAAAGAAAAAGAGCGACTCGAAAAAGACATCGCGTCAAAAAAACAGCGGTTGGCGGATGATACGTTTCGCAGCCGCGCGCCCGCGGAAATCGTTCGCGGTCTGGAAGCGACGCTTGCCGAACGGCAAATCGAGTACCAGAAAATTTTGGAGCGGCTGGCGCAACTTGAATAATGGGGCGCAGTTTTCCTGACGTTCCGCGAACAGCAGATCCCTCGCCGCATGGCGGCTCGGGATGACAATAATTCCGAAACATTGACACATCATGGTTGCAGTTAAATCATGCGCGCAGAAAAATCGGTCTAGCCTGCCGGGGCGCACAGACAAGCGCATTGATGCATTGCTTTCTCTGCTGACGGAAAACACCACGATCGTAATCAGCGGCGCGCAAATCGCTAAGGAAATCGGCGTGCGGCGGCAAACGGTGTGGCGCTGGATTGAAACACTGCGCGCGGCGGGCGTAAAAGTGAAGGGGCATCCGCGGACGGGCTACCACATCGAGCGAGCGGCGGACGTTCTGGCGCCGAAATTACTTGCGCGAGGATTGCGCGGAACTCCCTTCGCGAAACATATTTTTCACTTCTTCAAAGTGGACTCGACGAACACGGTGGCCATGCGCCTGGGAGAAGAAGGGGAGGCGCACGGCACGGTCGTTGTCGCAGAGGAACAAACATCAGGGCGCGGGCGCGCGGGACGTTCATGGCACTCGGAAAAGGCGGCGGGGATTTACGTCAGCATCCTGCTGCGCCCGCAGATTTCTCCGATGCTGGCGCCGGCGTTAACTTTGGTGGCTGGACTGGCAGCGTACGATGCGATCGCCGAAGGAGGCGGTCTGCTGCCAGACATTCGCTGGCCGAACGACGTGTTGCTGAAAGGCAAGAAAGTCTGCGGCATTCTGACGGAGATGCAAGCGGAGCCCGACCGAATGCATTTTGCCGTGATTGGGATTGGCATCAACGTGAATCAGCCTAAAATGCCGGGCGAACTTGCGAGCATCGCGACGTCAATGCGAATGGAGACTGGGCGCGTGCATTCGCGGCTCGACCTGCTTGCGCGGTTGCTGCGGCACCTCGACCGCTACTACAATCAATTCATTGCCGAAGGGGCTGAGCCGATTTTGCGGAGGTTCGCGGAACTGTCGAGCTACTTCGAGGGTAAGCGCGTGCGCATCTCGACAAGCACGGATAATTTTGTGGGAACAACGGCGGGGCTGGAGCCCATGGGAATTCTGCGCGTGAAACGCGACGACGGAAAAATCGAAAGCGTGATTTCCGGCACGGTGACAGAGGCGGAATGATGCTGCTGGCAATGGACGTGGGGAATACGAACACGGTGCTCGGCGTGTTTCGCGGCAACGAGCTGCTGGCGAACTGGCGACTGACGACGGCGCGCGATCAAACGGTTGACGAATACGGAATCCTGACGCGAGAGCTGTTCACTCTGGCCGGGCTGGCCGCGACAGAAATCAAGGGCGTGATGATTGCGTCGGTTGTGCCGTCGCTGAACGCGACTCTCGCGGAAATGGCCGAGCGATATTTCGGTTTGAAGGCGCTCTTCGTTGAACCGGGGATCAAGACAGGCATGCCGGTGCATTACGACAATCCGCAAGAAGTGGGCGCGGACCGTATTGCGAACGGTGTAGCGGCGTTCGCGAAGTACGGCGGTCCGTGCGTGGTGGTGGATTTCGGCACAGCGATCAATTTTGACGTAGTGTCGAAGCGCGGAGAATATTTGGGAGGCGTGCTCGCGCCGGGCGTGGGCATTTCCGCGGATGCGCTCTTTGCGCGCGCCGCCCGGCTGTTTCGAGTGGAGATTCGCGACCCTGGGAAAATCATCGGGACGAATACGGCGGCATCGATGCAGGCGGGGCTGTACTACGGCTTCACGGATTTGGTTGACGGAATTCTGGAACGATTGAAAAAAGAATTGGGAGCGGAGACGCGCGTGATAGCCACAGGCGGACAAGCGGCGCTGATTGGCGCGGGTTCGCGGCATATTCAAGAAGTTGACGAGCACTTGACGCTGGACGGATTGCGGATTCTCTGGGAACGCAACGCGGTTACGGAAACAGCGAGTCCCCGCGCCGCCGCGGAGCGCCGCGAAGGCGATCGCAAGCCAACACCTTCGACGCGAAAGCCGGCGAGTTAGTTGCGTTGTGGCGATGGCGGAATTCAACTACTTCAATTATTTCACCGAAATCGAAGAACACTTTTGGCGTAGGCGCGGGGCGCATCTATTGGTGTCGCCGCTCGATTGGGCAATTCTGGAAACGTGGCAAAAAGCGGGAATTCCATTGGGAGCGGTGCTCAAAGGGATCGACCGGGCGTGTGAAAGTTACGGGCGCTCGCGGCGCGGGACGGCGGGGCGTACGCTGAAAAGTTTGGCGTATTGCGTGGACGCGGTGCTCGACGCGGCCGCAGAGGTGCGGGAAGCGGAAGTAGGAAAAGGTCCCGAAGGGCACGCGAGAGCAGCCGCAGCAGAGCCATTTTCGCGGGAGGAATTGGCGCGCTATCTGAACGACGGCATTCGCAAGCTGCGCTTGGCTGCAGAACAATTCGCGGGCACGTCGCAGGAGCTCGCCAAACGGCTGGTGGAAATAGCGCGCGGAGTGGAAGAAGCGAAGATGACGCTTGACGCTCCCGCGCGTCTCGACCTGGAAGAACTCGAACGCAGGTTGACCGTACTCGAAGACAAGCTCTCAGCCACGCTTACTTCTGCCACAGACGCGGAAACGATGCTAGCGGTGAGGCGCGAGATGGACAGCGCGCTCGCACCCTACCGGCGGAAAATGTCCGCGGCGCAACTCGCGCTTGTGGAGAAACAATACATTCAGAAGCGGCTGTTTGAAATCTACCGAGTATCGAGACTGAGCCTCTATTACTTGAAATAACCCGCGAGCAGCACCGACCGGGATTCCAACAAACTATGCGCGTAAAAATCGAAAAGCTTGTCTACGGAGGCGAGGGACTCGCGCACGAAAACGGCGAGGCCGTATTTGTGCCATTTGTATTGCCGGGCGAAGAAGTGGAGATCGAAGCGGGAGAGCGCAAGAAGAAATTCGTTCGCGGGCGCCTGACGCGAGTGGTGACGGCTTCACCGGAACGCGTAGACGCGCAATGCCCGCATTTCGGCGTCTGCGGCGGCTGCGACTATCAGCACATTGCGTATGAGGCGCAGCTCCGTTACAAAGAGCAAATCCTTCGCGAGACTTTGCGGCGTCTTGGCAAGATCGACTGGAAAGGCGCGATAACGGTTCACGCGTCGTCACCGTGGCAGTATCGCAACCGGGCGCAGTGGAAAGTTCGACCGCTTTCTGGAGAACGCGCGAGCGGTTCCGTGAATGAGGCATCCGGCATCGGGTACTTTCGTGCTGGCTCTTCGACGCTGTGCCCGGTAGAAGTTTGCCCGATTCTTTCACCGAAACTGTTCGCGACGTTTGAAGCGCTGCGCAGCGCATTGCGCGAAGGCAAATTGCCAGAAACATCGAGAGAAGTGGAAGCGTTCGTTGACGCCGAGGATCGCGGCGTCCTACTGAACATTTCCTGCACCTCCCTTCCGCGCGCTGCGGAGACAATCGCAACAATGCTCAGCGAGAGAATCGCGGATGTGAAAAGTGTTCTCATGCAGGACGCGCACGGCGAGCGAATGTCGCTGCACGGCCCGGGATTTCTGCAATACAAGGTGGGGCAGAACAGTTTTCGAGTGGGACATATGTCTTTTTTCCAGGTAAATCGATTCTTGGTGGAGGAAATGGCCCGAGTCGTCGCCGCAGCGGCGGGAAGCGGCGAATTGGCTCTGGACTTATATGCGGGAGTCGGATTGTTCGCGATGTCGCTGGCGAAAAACTTCGGGCACGTGGAAGCGGTCGAGGCGAATCCTGCATCCGCGCGCGACCTGGAGACGAACGCGGGACTGAGCGGGAAGACGATTGCAGCGCGAAATGATTCGACGGAAACGTTTCTTGCGGCGTGGAGGCGGAAGCGCGGCGTCGCGGCGCCCGACGTGGTTATCGCGGACCCGCCGCGCGCGGGGATCGAGCCGGATGCTCTGGAAAAACTGATTGAGATTGCGCCACAACGAATCGTCTACGCGTCGTGCGATCCCTCAACGCTGGCGCGCGATCTGGCAAAACTGTGCGGGAAGGCGTATGCTCTTCAGGAACTGTACCTATTTGATATGTTCCCACAAACGTATCATATCGAGGCGATCGCGCGGCTAGATCGAGTCCGGTGAAACTTCCGGCGCTGTGGCTTGCACTCGCGTTTGCTTCCGGTATCGCCGCCGCCAAATTCCCCAGTACGCGTCCGACAGTTTGGATTGCAGCCGCAACATTGTCGATTTTGGTTGGCCTGCTTCTGGCATTGCTGTGGAAGCAAATTGCGGCGGCGGGAATTTGTGCGTTGGCGGCATGGTTTGCATTGGGCGCGCTGGCCATGCGATTGGAGCAGCGCAATGTTGCGCTCGACGATGTGGCCGGTCTGGTCGAATCTGGAAAAATAGATGCGGGCCAGGCTCTACGCTGGCGCGGAATATTGCGCGAAGATCCTGAGCGTTTGCCGTGGGGCGTCCGCTACACAATTGATTTGGCGAGCGTGGAGGTGAGCGGACAAACCACCCTCGTGCGCGGCGGCTTGCGCCTCAATTATTATTTCGGCCGCAATGGCGACGTACTTCCCCACCTACGCGCCGGAGATCGTGTCGAGGCTCTTTGCCGCGCTCACGTCCCGCGAAACTATGAGAATCCTGGCGCGTTCGATGAACGCGGATTCCTGAAACGGCAAAATATCGAACTGCTGGGCACTCTGCGCAGCACGGAATTGATCGAAACCGATGGTCCGGCAAGCGTTTCCATTGCGCGGCGTTTCGCCCGGGCCCGCGGGGACTTGCTGTCGAGGCTGG
>DATGJE010000278.1:0-5318 GCA_035295305.1 Candidatus Acidiferrales bacterium
CTACGGCGAGCTATACGCGCAATGGATTGTCGAGAAAGACGGCGAGTTGCCGCGCATGAGCGCGATTCTGAAAGCCCTCGAGCAAGTCGAAGTCGCCTGCGAAGAATGCCAAGTCTCCGTCTGGCCCATCGAAGGCTGAAATCCTTAGCGCGATCCCAAATTAAAAGTCACCGTTATACACGTA
Source organism: Candidatus Acidiferrales bacterium (assembly GCA_035295305.1). GTDB lineage: Bacteria > Acidobacteriota > Terriglobia > Acidiferrales > UBA7541 > DAHUXN01. The sequence goes on from DATGJE010000278.1 coordinate 185, forward strand.
GCGACGGAAACCGGAGTGCCATTCAGCATTGTCGGTTGATACTTCCATTGTTTAACAGCATGCATTGCGCTCGACACCAGGGCCTGCGGGCCGCTCACATACGATAGCTCTTGTATTGAACCGTCCTCGCCGATCTCTGCGGAGAGCAATCGTTCCCTGAACGTGAGCTTGCTTGGCCGCCAACGGATACACCGGATAGACCCCATGGATAAGCTTGGCGGCTTGGACCGGACCTCCCGATTTGACCTGAGGTTGTGGTCCTTGAGCCCCTACGGAAGCGGGTATTTCGGGCTTGCCTATAAATCGGAAGGCTCCCTTATCGTAAACGAAAAATGCCATCGTGGATACGCTTCTACCCTTGCGAAACCAGACGGCGTACATAGGCTGGTTTTCTTTTCGAAGCACAAGGCTCAATGGCAGATGGGCCCAGTGCGTCGGTTTCAGATTTGCTCTGAACAACCATGAACGAAGGTGCGGCGCACGGCTTGTTGGAATCCACGGCCTCAAAATGATCTGCGAAGCCCTCCTGACGGAGGTTCTTCAAGGTAGCCGCCATAGCCTGCGGAAGCCCCTTTGCTGTTGGCTCATAAGAAAGCGCTAGTTGAGCACCGACCGTATCTCCGAAGATGGATTTGAACCACGCATCAGGATTAGGCAGGACTAAGGACTGGAGATAAGGCACGAGGCCGTTCGTATCGCCATGTTTTTCGAGTTCGAGCATGCTCTTCATCAGCTTCTCGAGACCAGCGGATGAATCAGAGTAAACAAGAATCAGCGGCGCGGTTGAGGGTGCTGGAACCTGTTGCGTATCGGTGGTCGGGTGCGACGGCGGCAGTTGTTGTGCGAAAGTGGCGGGAGCTATGCACAAAGCCGTCAGCACAAACAGCGCCCAAGTATGGATCGCGAGACGATAATGCGTCACAAACACCTCCCTTCGCATGTGGCTGATTTCGTGCAAGCAGATACACGAGAGTAGCTATGAAGGCAAGTATTTCTTGAATGAAAATGCCAATCAAGCGGCTCCGACGGAGGATTCCAGCGCGGAGGCGATGGAATTCGAGAAGCGGTCGACGTCTTCGGCGCGCTCGGCCTCGACCATGACGCGCGCCAGCGGCTCGGTGCCGGAATAGCGCACGACAATGCGGCCCGAACTGCCGAGGTTCTTTTCGGCGTTGGCAAGCGCGCTTGCAACCAGCGGCAGAGAATCAAGCGGGGGTTTTGACTGCACGCGCACGTTGACGATTTTCTGCGGATACACTTTCAGGTCATGCAAGAGAGTATCGAGTTCCCCGGCGATGGAAACCAGCGAGGCCATTTTCACAGCCGTGAGCATGCCGTCGCCGGTAGTCGAATCGTCGAGGAAGATAATGTGGCCGGATTGCTCGCCGCCAAGATTCGCGTCTATGCGCAGCATCTCTTCCAGCACGTAACGGTCGCCGACGGGAACGCGCGCAAGCTTCAAGCCGTCGCGTTCGAGGGCTCGTTCGAGACCCAAATTCGACATGCTCGTGCCGACGATTGTGTTGCCTTTCAGGCGCTTCGTTTTCTTCATGAAGCGTCCGGCGGCGAAAAGAACCGCGTCGCCATCGACGTACCGGCCACTCGACGTCGAAAAAACAGCGCGGTCGGCGTCGCCGTCAAACGCCACCCCCAGATGAGCGCCGGAAGCGACGGTTTGCTCCTGCATTTTGCCAGGATGAAGCGAGCCGCAGTGATCGTTGATATTGCGGCCGTCGGGATTGTCGAAGATCGTCCGGACTTCCGCGCCGAGTCCGCGAAAAAGCTCTGGCGCGAGCGTGCTGGCCGCGCCGTTGGCGCAGTCGAGAACGATTTTCATACCAGCGAGATTTGCGCCCGAAAACACTTTGCCGCGGAGGGCCGAAAGATATTCAAGGTGTAACGCCGTCGTCTCGGGGAGACTGCCCGAAACGAGAGGCGGGATCGGCGATTTGTCTGCCTGTGCTGCGAGAATGCGCATCTCGATTTGCGCTTCGGCCGCGTCAGGGAACTTCATTCCATTGCCGGAAATTAATTTCACGCCGTTGTCATGATAGGGATTGTGCGACGCGGAAATGACTACGCCAGCGACGAAATCTTCGTCGTGCACCAGCCAGGCGACGCCCGGAGTGGTGACAATACCCGCCGAAATAGGCTCAATGCCGCCGACGCGCAAGCCTTGCGCAATGCGGCTGGCAATTTCGGGACCGGACTCGCGCGTGTCCATGCCGATGAGCACCTTCGGCGATTTGGCGGCATCGCGATGGTCCGCGATGTATTCGCCCAGGGCGACGCCGACGCGAAATAGCGTCGCGTCATCGAGAGGATACTTGCCGGGGAGGCCTCGGATTCCGTCAGTACCAAAAAGCTGTTTGGGCATGCGCCTGGAAAAAAGGTCAAAGTTCCGGGTCCGGGACCGGAAAGTTCAGTTTAGCACAGGCCCCAAGACGCCCAGGTTGAATATCCAGGGTTAACGCTAAAGTGACTTGCTTGTCGCTTGCGGGTCCCCGCTTAGGCCGTGCTATACTTCATGGCCCGCGCACCCGACGGGCTTTTCTGTCAGGCTGTCCGCGGGTTAGTTGGGTTGGAGGTGGGTTTATCGCCGAACGAGCTGGAGCGAGTAGTGGTCCGCGGGTGAACGAACGCATCCGCGCGCGCGAATTGCGCGTGATCGATGACCAGGGAAATCAGCTTGGCGTGATGACTTACTTCGACGCCATGAAGGCGGCGCGCGAGGCGGGGCTCGATCTGGTCGAGATTTCTCCGAATGCCGTGCCTCCGGTCTGCAAAATCGCCGATTTTGGCAAGTTTCTCTACGAGCAGAACAAAAAGGCTCATGAGACGCGCAAGCACCAGAAAGGCACGCAGATCAAGGAAGTGAAGTTTCGCCCTTCCACGGCCGAGCATGACTATCAGGTGCGCAAGAACCAGATTATCGAGTTCCTTGGCAAGGGTTACAAAGTGAAGGCCATGATTTTCCACCGCGGGCGCGAAATGGCCCACCAGGACGTTGGCCGGGGAAAAATGATGCGCCTCCTGAAGGATATCGAGGAACATGCGCTGGTGGAATTCGGGCCGCGCATGGAAGCAAATATCCTGCTGGCTCTATTGGCGCCGAAAAAGGGTTCAGTTGGCGCGAAGCCGGCTCCCGCGGCTGGACAGGCCTGACATTCAAGACGAATTGCGTTTAGTGAGGGAATTGTGCCTAGAAAACCGAGAAAAAAGATCAAACTGAAGACTCATCGAGGAGCGGCCAAGCGTTTCAAGGTCACTTCGACGGGGAAAATCATGCGCATGCATTCCGGCAAGCGGCATTTGCTCGGCACGAAGAAGCCGAAGCGAATGCGCAGGCTGAAGAAACAGATCGAGGTGACGCCGGGCGATGCCGCGAAGATCCGGCTCCAGTTGCCATACGGCCGCTACCGCTAGCATTTAGCTTTTGCGATAATTTGAGTTCAGGATTTGATTTTTAACCGCGCCAGGCAGCGCTTCACGGGTGCCTGCCGGCCGGTCAGCCCCGGAATTCTGGGGCATGGCAGCAAGCAGTCCCTATGAGGCAAACCCGTTGCGTCGCGCTGACGTTTGGCGCGCCGCGACCTGTTGTCTCCTCTTTTGCTTTATTCCCGTGAATTTTTGGTTGCCGGCCGCGCGCCGGTCAATCTCTACAATTCTTTCGAGGAGCTTTTTCGATGCCTAGAGTCAAACGTGGAACCAAACGCCGCGCACGCCGCAAGAAGATTCTGAAACATACCAAGGGATTCTTCCTCACAAAGAGCAAGCTGCACCGCTCGGCGAAAGAGGCGATGAACCGTTCGCTGCGCTATTCCTATCGCGACCGCCGCACGCGCAAACGCGATTATCGCACGCTGTGGATTCAGCGCATTGGCGCGGCCGCGCGCAATAACGGCATTTCATATAGCCAGTTCATGCACGGGCTGAAGGTGGGCGGCGTGGATCTGGACCGGAAAATCCTGGCGGACATTGCGGTACACGACGCGGCCGCGTTCACGTCGCTTGTCGGGCAGGCCAAGCAGCATCTCGCTGCGGCCCCAGCTTCCGCGTAGTTTGCGCTATTCCACGTGATTCGTGGCGATAGCGCACGAGCCCGCTGCGGGCCTTGCGCTTTGTGGGTCGCGCGGCTTCAGTCGCGACATCGAGCACGTTGTGCCTCGGGGGCTTAGCTCCTGAAGTGCAGCCCGTTTTGACATATTAATCGCCATGACGAACATCCTCGAAAAAACAAATTTTACTTTCGAAAAACTGGGCGTGCCTTCAGAGGCAGATGTTCAGGCACTCTTCGATGAATTACTCCGCGCGGCCGACGGCGAGTTGCAGGCTGTGGGGAGCGCCGAGGAGTTGGAAACCTTCCGCGTTCGCTGGGTGGGAAGAAACAACAGCGTCAAGTCGCGAGTGCAAGAAAATTGGCTGAAGCTCGCACCGCCAGAGGCGAAAAAGTGGGTGGGTTCAAGCTTCAACATTTGCTTTCGCAAATTAGAGGAAAATCTAACTGGTAAGAAAACAACGCTTCAGACAATCGGTGCGGTTGGCCGCATCGATCTTTCGCTTCCCGGCGTGACGCGGCCGATCGGCACGCAACACTTAATCTCTCAAACGTATGAAGAGTTGTACCGCATTTTCAATTCGATCGGCTTTTCCATTGTCGAGGGCGCGGAGATTGAAACGCCCTATTACAACTTCGAGGCGCTGAATATTCCCGAGCATCATCCAGCGCGCGACAATATGGACACTTTTTATCTTGCAAACGCGCCCGGCTATCTGTTGCGCACGCACACTTCGCCGATGCAAGTGCGCACCATGGAAAAACAGAAGCCGCCTGTGCGCATCGTCGTTCCCGGAAAAGTCTATCGCCGCGACAATCCGGACGCGACGCACTCGTTCATGTTTCACCAGCTCGAGGGGCTTGCGGTCGACACAGACATTGCGTTTTGCGATTTCAAAGGCACAATCGAGTATTTCGCGCAGCAGTTTTTCGGGCCGCAAACGCGGGTGCGCCTGCGTCCGAGTTATTTTCCGTTCACCGAACCTTCGGCGGAATTCGACGCGTCATGCCACGTCTGCGGAGGCTCGGGCTGCCGCACATGCAAATACTCCGGCTGGATTGAGCTGTTCGGCGCGG
>DATGJE010000279.1:0-14256 GCA_035295305.1 Candidatus Acidiferrales bacterium
GGCAGCACTTCTTCGTAGCGCCACATAGTTGCGGGCCGAGAGCGCAGGGCTTCGCGTGTCAAAGTCTTCTTCGCGGCCTTCAGATCGTAGCGCGCCAGGAGCGGGCCGCCGCAGTCGCAAAGATTTTTCAGTAGAGTGTGCGGATAAGTCTTCTTGCAGCGGGAACATTCCAGATGAATGATGGTGGTCTGTAGTGGTTTGGTCATAAGCAGAAAAGTTTAGCACACCTCGCAGCAACAAATACCCGGGGCGGGCGAGGGGCACGGTACAATCAATGGATGCCAGTGCGCTTGATCGCCATGGACATTGACGGCACGCTGCTCGATAGCCGCCACGAATTGCCCGCCGCGAATCGCGAAGCGATCGTCGAAGCGCACGCGCGCGGCATCGAGATCATGCTCGTTACGGGGCGGCGATTCGATTTTGCGAAGCTCATCTCCGAGCAGCTTCCGTGCGAGCTGACGCTGGTGGTCAACAACGGAGCGCTGATTAAATCGAAAGCAGGCGAGACTCATTTGCGGCACCTGCTGCCTCGGGCACTGGCCCGCGAAGTGCTGGCCGCGACGGCTGATTTCCGCTCCGGCGCCGCGGTGGTTTTCGACCGTGTGCGCGAGCGGCAATTGATTTTCGAGCGCATTGACTGGCAGGATCCTGTCAGCGGCGGATATTATCAACGCAACCGCGAATTCATCGCCGAATGCATTCCGCTGGAAAACAGCCTCGACGAAGATCCGATCCAGGTGATGTTTGTCGGCTCGGTGGCGCGGATGCGTGCGGCGCATTTGGCTCTGAAGGCCATGCCGCGCGTGAGCGATTTCTCGACGGCGCTGACGGAATACGAGCAGTGCGACTTGAGCATTCTGGATGTGATCGAGCGCGGATGCTCGAAGGGTGCGGCGCTGGCGGAGTGGGCACGGCGGCGCGGTATTCGGCGCGAGGAAATCATGGCGATTGGCGATAACTGGAACGACCGCGACATGCTCGAATTCGCGGGGCTGCCTGTATTGATGGCCAATAGCGCCGCGGAGCTGAAAGCGCTCGGCTGGGCGGTGACGCTCTCGAATGACGAGGCCGGAGTGGCGGCAGCGATACGCGCGCATGCGTTCGAGCAAGCCAGTTGAGAGTCGACAGTCGAAAGTCAAAATTGACGGGCGCCTCAACAATGACAGATGGAACAGAATCGAAGGCGCAAACATTACAGCAGAGACGAAGCAGACAAGAAGGCAACGGCGGGGCAGAAAAGAGATTCAAACGATATGACTCCTATGAAGGCTAGTAAGAAAGCATTTTTGCCACGGGCGGTCACGACCCCTGTGCGTGGCGTTTTCCCGAGAGCCATTTGCGCGCTGATGTTCGTTGCGATGCTGACTCTGGCACCGGTTGCGCGTGCGGATTACGCCGTGCTGCATTCTGGTCAACGGCTGCACATCGCGGGCTATCTGCGGCAGGATTCGAGCGTGATCCTTTACGTTGAAGGCGGCAGCATTGTTGTGCCGTCGAGCGAGATCGTGCGATTTGATCCCGAAGATGTATTCGCACCATCGGCGAGCACGCCCGCGCTGGATGTGCCCTTTGCGAAACAGATTCGCGCTGCGGCGGCGAGGAACGGCGTGGACGAAAATCTGATTTCGAGCGTGATTTTCGCGGAGTCGAATTTCGCGCCGCGCGCGCTTTCTTCGAAGCGCGCAATGGGCTTGATGCAGCTTATGCCGCAGACCGCAAGCCGTTACGCCGTCAACAACGCTTTCGATCCCGGGCAGAATATCGCGGGCGGGACGCGCTACTTGAAAGCGCTCCTTGACCAATATCACGGTAATTTGCCGCTGGCGCTCGCTGCGTACAACGCAGGTCCACAACGCGTCGCACAATATGGCGGCGTGCCACCGTTCCCGGAAACGAGAAACTATATCCGCCGCGTGACCAAGAAGCTTAAGAAACTGAAAGCAGAACAGCCCCCCGCACAACCTCGTTGAGATAATCCAAGCCAGAATTCGCGCTGGGCCTTCGCCCGTTCGTTCTTGCGCGACTGCGAATCCGCGTTGCGCTATCGCTGCTGAGGGATTTGCGGCTGTTGCGGCGGCTGAGGCATCCCGAACGGAGAAGTTCCCTGTTGCTGAGCTCCGGTCGTCGTCAACACAGCGCCTATCGTTTGAACTTGCTCGAGCGGGTTGAAAATGAATTCCCACTGCTTGTAAGTCACTCCGCCTTTGTAAACTTTGATCGAAGACTTATCCGATTTCCCTGCTACGCCAATAATAAAGCCGCCGATCACCGGCCCCGACGAATCAGAGGATTCGTTGACGCTCATTCCCGGATTTGTCCCCGTTTGCGCCTGCAAACCCAAAGAGAAAGAGGGCTGCACGGGCTGCTGGCCACCGGGCGCACCGGGGGCCCCCGAAGCATTCTGCGGTTGACCATTTTGCACTGCCGAGCTCGGTGCAACGCCGGAGCCGCCAGGCGCTCCCTGTTGCACGGATGACTGGCCGGGCGGCTGTAACGGCGGCTGACCGCTCGAATTGTCCGTGGCAGCGCCTGGAACCCCGGCAGCGGCCCCTGCACCTGGTGTGCCCATGGCAATTCCCATTTGGCGCTGCTTATCGAGAAAAGCCATCTGCTGCAAAGACGTGTAGCGCACGCTGCCGATGAGCTGGCCCGTGGGTGTGACGTAGATGAAGCGCCACGAACCGTCTTCTTTGTTCATGGGATTCTTGTACGCCTCGCGCAAAAAGCGAACGCCATTCTGCTCTTTCACCAGATCGTCGACATTCGTGGGGAAGCGTCCAAATTTGCGGTAGTAAAGTCCGATGGCGCGTGCATATTGCTGGCCCCGCCAGATCGTTTCCGCTTCCTTTTGCCGCTTGCCCTCAGTCAACCGATTCACAAATACCACGGAGCCTCCGACAATCAAAAGGGCAACGAGGAAAAGCACAAAAATCAGGGCGAAGCCCTTCTCACGCCGGACATTGGGTGAAGGCCTTGGGCGAGAGATCATGGCTGTCCTTGTTGCGGCGGCGGGGGCGGTTCGTCCGTTGGCTGCGCAAGCATCAGGGTGGTGCGGCGGCCGGAAGAAAGTTCTTCGACTTCCACAGAATTGTTGCCGATAGTCACGATGCGGAATTGATTGAGCAGCGTACCGCCCACGGGGACGATATACACGTCATCGGCATTGGCAGAAAAGCACGCGCGTTTCTGGCCGGTGCGCAAGTCGGTGACAATTCCATAAAAATTTGCCGGCACAGTGACCGGAGGGGGCGCTGGCGGTACCACGGGGCCCTGAGCCTTGTGAAAGTCCGCCGGTATCTGTGGAGGGGGCAACGGCTCGGCGCTGAATATATTGCGGTGCTGGCCCTTGTATTCCTCTTTCTGGATGCGGTCGAGCAAATCGAGCCGAAGCGAGGGATCGGGCACGTCCAGCGGAGTGAATCTGACGTCGCTGGCGCTGGCGCCTGTAAACACGGAATTACGCGACTGTCTCGCGTACGCGACGATGGCGACGACCAGGAGCGCGCCCAGCACATAGAGTTCGTATCGAGTCTTTTTCGTCATGGCATTAAATGCGGAAGTAGGTCCGGAGCGTTACATTTAACTTGATGGCGCCGGACGTTTCCGAAGCCAAGGTCAGACCGTCGAGCACATAAAAGCGCGGAGAGTGCTCGAGGCTGTTGACGAGACGAATCACGCTTTGATAATCGCCCTGCACCGCCGCCGATATCTGCACTTCCGTCAAGCCACGATCTTTTACGGCAGTTTCGTGGTAGCCGGTGCCGCTGATCTGAACTCCCGCATCTTTGCCCATTTGGCCAAGGTCGGAAATCACAGTCGAATAGCCTGTAGACGCAGGGAGCAGATTGCGCTGGTAGAAAGCATCGCATTCCTTGCCCACGTCCGGTAGATGCCTCTCGACGGCTTGTCCCTTTGAAACGTCGGCAGCGAGCAACTTCTCCTTCTGCGCCAGACGATTGCGCTCTTGAGCCTGCGATTGCGGCGCTTCACCGGCTATCCGCAGGTTGGCAAAAATGAGCGCGCCATCGAGAACCAGCAGGCAGGCCAGCGCTACCTTCACGCCCAGCTTCCATTTCCGCGAATTGTTTCTAGGCGTCATATTGTTGCGTATTGCGCCTCCAGCGAAAGCAAGACGAGGCCCGCGCCTCCTGTCGAGACCTTCTCCGGGTGACTCTCCTGCGTCGGCCGCACATTTGAAAACGACGGCGACGCCACCATGGAACGCACGAACTTCATCTTCTGTTCATCGTTTACCGCGCTCACCACGAGCGTCACTTTCACGTGGCCCTCTTTATCCATTTGCGGCGAAATGCTGACGACGCGCACGCCAGGCGGGAGAATCTGTTCCAGGTCCGCAAACATTCTTGTCCATGGAAACGTCCGCTGCTCGATGAGATTGTTGAGAAACTGGGCGCGATTCATCACTTCGACAGTCTTCGGATCCTTCAGCGCCACGCGGAGCCGCCCCTGTTCACGTTGGGACGCTTGAATCTGATTCTCGAGCCGGCTGATGTCCGCGCGGATCGCGCCGTTGGTGCGCCGCGCCCGCATCGCATGGACGGAAAGGAAAAGTGATCCTGCAAGCGCAATGATTCCCAGTGTGGCTGCGCCCGCTATGAACCGGCGGTTGTTTTCGAGAGGCGATGACGCGAGATTGAAACGAGTTTTCACGCGATTGCAAAATTCTCCTGATTGCCGCTAGGCGCCACGATTAACTTGCCAACCCACCAGGGACTCCAGCCCCTGCGCGGCCAGCGATCTGGCTTCAGTCGAGAATTCGCGGGAGGCCGCGAGAGGCTCCGCCGAACATCCAATTTCGCGCCCGAGCATTTCGCGCAAGTCTTCCTCGCCCACCCCGAAGCCCGCGACGCGCAACTGCTCCACCTTGCCGCCCCACGTGTCTTGATAAAAGGCAAGCGCGGGAAACACCTCGTCGAAAACCGCCTGCGGCTTGAGCACATCGGTTTCCGTTCCCAACTCCGTCGAACGGTATACGCAGAGCGTCTCCCCGCGAACGATCACGGTCGTCAAATTGCGGCCGCTCATTCGCACGAGAAGCGTCGCGATATTGGGTTCGAGCAAGGGCAGAGTCGCGAGCGTGGAGCTCTGGAGAACACCGGCGAACAGGCCTTCTGCCTCGAGCGCGGATTCATATTCGCGAGTTATTTTCTGGCGCGCCACGGCGGCAACAACTTCGATTTTTCCTTCACGGCCGGATTGTCGCATCCACGATATGGCCGCTTCTTCCGCGTCGAACGGCAGGCTTTTCTTCAGCCGCCAACGCAAAAGCGGGCGCGCTTCGTCCGCGCGTCGCGGGAAGGTCTCGAATGGCAAAATAAAAACGCGGATCACGGCGTCGGGGACGAGCAACGCGACTTCCTGCCCCTGAACCGGCACGCGAGAGAGGACGCCGCGAATGGCTGAACGTACCGCATCCTGATCCAGAATGTTCTGCTGAGTAGCGGAAGGAACGATCGCTCCGTCAGGTAGGGACTCGGCCGCGAATCCGGAAAGATGTGTTGCGCCACGGCCCCATCGGGCGGCCGCCACGTGCGTCGCAGCGATTTCCAGCACAGTGGCAGGATGCGGCACGGCGTCGAGCCAACCGAAGAGACGTCCGCGCGGCCTGCCACGCTGATCCGTTAGTTGAGTGCTCGTCAGACTACTCAATGAAAGTCACCTTATTGATCTCTCGCAGCGTTGTCATTCCCGCGCGCACACGAGCGAGACCCGATTCGCGGAGGAACTCCATTCCCTCTTCTTTCGCCGCGCGCTTGATTTCAGAGCTTGGCCGGCGGTTAATGATCATTTCGCGGATGCGGTCCGAGAGGTCGAGCAATTCGCAGATGGCGGTTCGTCCGTGAAATCCGCTGCCCGAGCACTCGAGGCAGCCAGCGCCCTCGTATAAAGCAACATCGGCCCATTCCTTCGGGTCGAGGCCGGCCTCTTGCAGCACCTGCGGGGGAAGCTGAACCTGTTTCTTGCAATTGGGACAAATTACGCGGACCAGGCGTTGCGCGAGGATGCAGTTCAAGGCGGAAACGAAGTTGTATGGTTCGACTCCCATGTTGATGAAGCGGCCAATCACGTCGGTAACGTTGTTGGCGTGGACGGTTGTGAATACCAGGTGGCCCGTGAGGGCCGATTGAATGGCGATTTGCGCCGTTTCCTGATCGCGAATTTCGCCAACCATGATTTTGTCCGGGTCATGACGCAAAATCGACCGCAAGCCGCGAGCAAACGTCAGCCCTTTTTTTTCGTTCACCGGAATCTGGGTGATGCCGCGCACTTGATATTCGACGGGATCTTCGATGGTGATAATTTTGTCTTCGTCGGTCTTGATTTCATTGATTGCGGCGTAAAGCGTGGTCGTCTTGCCCGAGCCCGTGGGGCCCGTGACCAATACCATTCCGTACGGCTCGCGAATATAGCGCCGGAACTTGCGTACGTCGTGTTCGGCGAAGCCCACTACGTCGAGGTTCAGAGTCCGAAATTTCTCACTCAGCGTTTCCTTGTCCAGCACGCGCAACACAGCGTCTTCGCCGTGAATCGACGGCATGATCGACACACGGAAATCGATGAAGCGGCCTTTGTAACGCACGCGGAAACGGCCATCCTGCGGGACGCGGCGCTCGGCGATATCGAGTTCGCTCATGACTTTGATGCGCGAAAGGATCGTGGAATGCCATTCCTTGGCCAGCGGCTGCATGGCGTATTGCAACACGCCGTCAATGCGGTATTTCACGGCGACTTCGGAGTTGCGCGTTTCAATATGGATGTCACTGGCGCGCCGTTCGAGCGCCGTGAAAATCACAGTATCAACGAGGCGGACGACGGGGCTCACACCCGAGTCGCTGGTGAGCTTGTCCATCGAAATGTTTTCGTCGCCCTCTTCGTCGCTGACGACCTGAAGTGTGAATCCCTCCGTCGCCTGATCGAGAACCCGTTGGGATTGCTCCGTGCGTTTCAGCAAGTCGCCGATCTGCGTGGCGGTGGCAACGCGGATGATCAGTTTCTTGCCGAGCAGCAGAGACAATTCATCATTCACGAGCAGTTGGCTGGGATCTGAAACCACGACGACAAGTGAATTATTGTGGGCCTCGAGAGGGACGAAGTTGTAGCGGAACATCAGCTCCGCGGGAATCGAATGGAACAATTCAGGATCGATTCTCTGCTCCGTCATGTCAATGAAAGGCACACGATAGCGCTCCGCGAGCATCTGCGTGCGTTCGCGTTCGGCCGCATCGTCACGACCTCGTTCAGGATGTAAATCTCGATTCGTAGTCGCCATATTCTTTTATCCCGTTCCGCCGCCGACTTGGAGGGAAAACAATGGCAGGTAGAGCGCCACCATGATGAAAAAGATGAGCGAGGCAATCAAGATGAGAACAGCCGGCTCTATAATCGAGATGAGCGCAGCCGTCTTCAGGTTGGTTTCCTCTTCGTAAAATTGCGCAACGCTTCCGAGCATGGGAGCCAGCGCGCCAGAAGCTTCGCCGACTTCGATCATATCGAGGGCAAGATCGGGAATCATGTGCGTGCCTGCCAAGGCCGTGTGGAGCGAGCCTCCTTCGCGCACCTGCTTGGCTGCGTCGTGTACCGAGCCGGCCACCAGGCGGCTTGTCATCGCATTCGCTGCGGTCTCAAGCGCTGCGACCAAGGGCGTTCCCCCGCGCAACAGCGTGCTCAGTGTTCGCGTAAACTGCGCCATCTGAAACTTGATCCACACGTCGCCCACAACCGGCATTTTCAACTTCGCCCGATCCACCACGACGCCGCCGCGACTGGTCTTCGACCACAAAAACAGGAAAATCGCACCGAAAATTATCGTTGCCGCAAACGCAAGCAGCCAGATACGATAGCCCACAACGACAGTGATCAAGAATTGCGTTGGGACCGGAAGCGTGGTGCCCAAGTCCTGATATAACCTGGCGAACTGCGGAATCACGTACGCCACTAGGTAAGAAACGATGCACGACGCCACAAAAATCAGAATGGCCGGATAAATCAGCACGCCGATCAGCTTCTTGCGTATTCCCGTAGTGACGCGTTGATACGTAATGTAATCATCCAACACGCCGGACAGATCGCCGCTCTTCTCCCCGGCGCGCAACGACGTGACGTAAACCATGGGAAACGCGCCCGTGGCTTCAAAGGCGTCCGACAACAGCTCCCCGTCGCGGACGCGCAAGCGCACATCGTTCAGAAATGGCCGCATCTTGGGAAGCGCCGCGCGATCCGCCAGCAAATCAAGCGCCTTCAAGATCGGCAGGCCCGCTTTGACCAAGGTGTTAAATTGCTGATTAAAAATCATGAAGTCGGCTGTCGGGAGTTTGCGGCCTCCGCGAAAGCCGCTCAAGGCCCGCGTCACATTCAGATTCGGCCGCACCGTGTAAACATAAAAACCGCGATCCGTGAGCTTCTGGCGAGCTTCTACTTCGGTCTGGGCGGTCTCCAATTGCTGGAAAACGTGCCCAGTGGTATCCCCCACTTTGCAAACAAACTCAGCCATAACAGGCGCGTTACGCCGGATGCCCTCCGGATTTATGTATCCAGTTTAGCATATTGAAAAGAACCCCTGCGGAGCGCTGGCGTTGCCTGTGTCCATGCGTAAATAGGCCTGGAGCGCTGGATGGGTTTACTTTTCGGTCTAAGGGGCTCCTGCGAATATTCTGCACCCGATCTACCTGCCGCAAGGAACTGAAACACGACTGCCATTTGCGTCGGACCTAATTCTTGCGTATTATCCTTGCCTTTCCGGAACCGATACGGCAACTAATTAGGGTCCGGCGTCCTGGAGGTATAAAGATGCGCGTTCGAAGGCTCTCGGTTTGTTTGGCCATGTTCTTTCTAATTTTTGCGTTGGCGCGAATGGCATCTGGCCAGGGCGCAAACCAAGGTTCGATTCAAGGTACGATCACCGACCAGTCCGGCGCGGCTGTTCCTGCCGTTAATTTGAAAGCCACGAACACGCAAACTGGGATCAGCTTCACGACTGCGAGCGACGTGGACGGACTCTATACGTTTTTGGTGGTGCCGGTGGGAACCTATACGGTTGTTGCCGAGAAGTCGGGGCTGGCAACCGTAACCCAGGAAAACGTTATTGTGACGGTCGGCGGGCGCATAACGCTGAATCTTTCGATGCCCCTGGCGAGCCAGCAATCGACGGTTACCGTGTCCGGGCAAGCGCCCATCGTCGAGACTACAAAGAGTGAGGTCAACTCCACCGTCAATGAGCGTTCGATTGAAGATCTGCCCACGAACGGCCGTAACTTCATCAACTTCGTTCTGCTGACTCCCGGCGTCACCACCGATAATCGCGGTGGAGACATCAGTTTCGCCGGGCAGCGCGGCACTTTGAATTCACTTGTCGTCGACGGCTCTGACAACAACAACACATTCTTTGGCCAGACGCTCGGGCGCACCGGCTCCGGCCGCGCTCCGTACCAATTCAGCCAGGACGCGGTGCAGGAATTTCAGGTTAACTCCAACGACTATTCCGCAGAGCTTGGAAATGCCGGCGGCGCAGTGATTAACGTCGTCACGAAATCCGGCACGAATTCCTTCCATGGCTCGGCTTTCGAGTTTTACCGCGACCGTTCGATGAACGCCAACGATCCGATACAAATCGCCAACGGCAAGCCACGCCAGCCGTACCACTTCAATCAATTCGGCGGCGACGTCGGTGGTCCTGTCGTAAAGGATAAGGTGTTTTTCTTCTTCGATTATGACGGCCAGCGAAACACGGTCGCTAATTTCGTTTTCCTGAATGGCACGCCGTTCTGTGTTACATGCACGGCCAATCAAACAACCGCCATCAATTACCTCACGGCTCGCGCGAATTCCTGGAGTTCCACCTTCAACCAGAATGTTTACCTCGCGAAAGTGGACTGGCACATAAGCTCGAACGAGATGCTTTCCGCGCGTTACAACGCGCAGCGATTCACCGGATTGAACCTGGAAAGCGGCGGCGCGCAGAATTCCCTGGAGCATACCGGCGCCTCGGACGTTACTTCCGATACGCTGACCGCGACTCTGACTTCGACGCTGCGTCCCACGCTCGTCAACGTATTCCAATTCAACTACGCCCGCGACAACGAGCCGGGATTCGCCAATAGCGATTTGCCACAGGTGACGGTGAGAAATGCCGGCGTTACGGTTCTAACTGCGGGGCGCAACTTCTTCAGTCCAAGATTCACCAATATCAAGCGCGGCGAATTCGATGATGCAATTTCATGGGTTCACGGGGCTCACACGATCAAGACGGGCGCGCACATCATGATTGACCGCATCGCCAACTTTTTCCCGGGCAATTTCTCAGGCCAGTACACCTTCAACAGCCTCGAGGCTTTCGGCTGCAATTTGAACGGTGGCGGCGCGGGCTGCTTCACGGGTGGCGATGCTAATGACACGTTCGTGCAGGCATTCGCAGGAACCGGCACGACGGGCCCAACCACGAGTCCCAACCTATCCGAATACTCGGGATTCGTTCAAGACGAGTGGCGCGTGCGCCCTAATTTCACGCTCAATTATGGCCTGCGTTACGACTTCGATAAAATCGCGCAGCCGCCGACGCTCAATCCCGACCCCCAACTCGCCGCGGCAGGCGTGATCACCAATCAGATTCACAACCAGCGCGATGAATTCGGCCCTCGCCTCGGTTTTGCGTGGACTCCGCTTGCCAGCGACCGCCTGGTGGTTCGCGGCGGCTACGGTATGTACTATGGACGCACACCGGCAATCACCGTAGGCACGGCCATGTCAAACAACGGCTTAAACGTTACAACGCTCACCTTTTTCCCGACGTCTACTCCATCGATTCCAACTTATCCGAACAATCTTTGCGGCGCGCCGACGCAGTCGCCGAGTTGCGCTGCGCCAACCGGAGGTACCGCAAGCCCGCCGATCGTGTTTGGCTTCCAGAGAAATTACAAAGAGCCGGATGTGCAGCAGTTCAGCCTTGGCACAGAATACGAAATCAATCCCGATACTGCGGTCTCCATCACGTACCTGCACGTCAAAGGGACGCACCTGACGCGCACCATCGACATCAACTTGCAGGGACCTGAGATTCAGCAGCAAATCGGAATCGCGGGCACGAGCACCGTGCTTTCATACAACCAAATGCCCCAACAAACGGGTAAACCCCTCGGTAATCCGGTTCGTCCGTTCCCGAATTTCTCTCGCATTGAGGAATTCCAAAGCAACGCGAATTCGAATTACAACGGCATGACACTGCAATTGAACAAGCGGTTTGCGAAGAATTATCAACTAATGGCCGGATATACCTTTGGCAAGGTGATTGACGACGGCCCGGACGCGACTTCCGTGGTTCCCTTCTCTTTCGACGACACGAAGATGGTTTCCGATCCCCTTAATATCCGGGCCGACAAAGGCCCCGGCATCAACGACCAGCGCCACCGTTTTGTTTTGAGCGGCGTGTGGAATCTGAACTACGCGAGTGGAATGTCTTCGGCAATTGCCCGCGGCGTACTGGGCGGATGGGAACTGAGCGGCATTTTCACGGCGGAATCCGGCCAACCGTATTCTGGCTTCCTCGGATTCGACTTGAACGGTGACAGCAATCGAAGCACGGATCGTACGCCGGGACAGGGCCGCAATACGTTCTATACCCCGAAATTCATCTCGCTCGATCCGCGCGTCACCCGCAACGTCAATATCACCGAACGCTACAAGCTGCAGTTTATCGCCGAGGCATTTAATGCGCTTAATCGTGCCAACATCATCGGGGTCAACCAAACTCAATTCAACGTTGTGAGTGGCGCGACCTGCACGGGCACAACCACGAATACGTTTGGCGAATGCCTCAATCCGGTTCCGTCATTCGGCAAAGCGACAAGCACAAACATCAACGGAGGCCCCGGCTCGCGTATTCTGCAGCTCGCCGTGAAGTTCATTTTCTGACGTACGGGCGTTGCCGCGATCATGCGGTTTGGTTTCGTAGGGGCGACCCTCGCGTCGCCCGGTCGGGGCAAGCGCCGCCCCTTACGGCGATTTGCCGGCGAGCGACGTATCATCCACGATTGCGACGCCCGAGGGCGGCTCAAAATGGAATTCAGATTCTGCAATGGGAATATTTTCGCGCCAATCGCCGAATCGGAACTCGGTCTCGATGTCGCCCGGTTGGCGAATCGTCACGCGCGCCAGCTGATCGTGCGCATTCACTTCAAAGAACACCTCGCTGAACGCGTCCCGATCTTCCTTACGCGGCTGGCAAACGAGAACTTCGTTGCCCACCTCCGTAGCACGCTCCGCCGCGTCAATCGAATTGGACGCGCGCAACGCGGGCTGTTCCGCCACCGGAGCTAGCTTCAGGCTGCCGCACAACTTCTCGAGATTCACCTTGCCGGCCAGCAAAGCCAGCGGCGTGCGCCAGTCTGAGCTCTGCTTGACGGAAGTGCGGCTGGCGGTGTGATCCGCCGGCACGTAATACCAGACGTTCTTGCCGTCAACCAGGAACAGCTTCTTTTCCGGCGAATCGTAGTCCCAGCGCATCCGCCCGGGTTGCGAGAAGTACACTTTCCCGCTTTCCGCGCGTATTCCGACGCCGCCCGACCTGTACGCTTCCAGAAATACCGCCGACATGCTCCTGGTGTGGTGGTAATGCGCCTCGAGTCTGTGCGCAACATCGTGCGCGATTGTTGTCTGAGCGCTAAAAAATGGAAAAGCCATCAGACTCAGCAGAACAAGTGTAAAGGACATACACCAAGTTTACCAAAAAACCCGGGGCCTACTCTGCGTGGGATGCAACCTTCTACTGCAAGGCGGGCAAAGCTTCGCACGCAGCCGGACTGGCTATGGGCGCGCCGGTGACGTCGTCGTGAATGACCGCAGGCTCGGTGCTGCAAAAGCTGCGTTGGCCGGTCGTTCCAACGGAAATAGGCGTCGCAGTGACAAGATAAGCCTCATATCCTGGAGCGCCGCAGCCCAGCGGCGCAATGACGGTTGGTCCTTGACCCGTATACGCATATGTGTAGCCCGTCTTTTGACCGCTTGCCAAGATGCTGTCAATGAGATTGGCCTGATTGCAGTTCGCCGCGAGGCCCACACCGCTGAGCGTGGAAAGGAGGGGTGGATAGCCGTTTCCCCACGTTGTATGGTAAATGACCGCTCCGGTTGTGATTGTGCGAACATTCGAGGCTGCAGCGGCTTCGTTTGCAGCCATTCGTGCGCGCATGAAATTTGGTATGGCAATGGCAGCGATAATCAGAATGATGGCAACCACAACAAGGAGCTCAATCAAGGAGAAACCGACCGCGAGGCTCTGCCTGTGCGTTCTACGGCGACGTTCCTTGAAGTCCAACATCATCTGCACTCCCTTCTCCGTCGTACATGACGATAAAGCTACATCGCAAAAAAAAGGGGGGAGGAATTTCTTCCTCCCCCTTGGTTCAACAGTTTACTAGAGTGGCGAAAGTGCCTCGCAAGCTGCCTCGGTTGCAACTGCTCCGCCGGCTGGGTCAAAGTGGATCACGCCGGACTCGTCGGTGCAAAACGAGCGTTGCCCGGACACACCAACTGCCACCGGAACGGCCACAACGACGAATGATATGTTAGGAGCGACAAGCGTCCCTACCGCTGCGGGTACTGGAGTTGAAATGTTGTAGCCCGACTTGGTGCCCGCAGCCAAGAGCTGATCAATCAGGCAAGCGGTGGCGGCAGACGGTGTACAAGGAGCGGCACCTCCGAGATTAGTAAGGGGTGCGTAACCGACGCCGTAGGTAGTGCTGTACGATACTTCGGCTGTTGTGATTGCGCGAACACTCGAAGCTGCAGCGGCTTCGTTTGCAGCCATTCGTGCGCGCATGAAATTTGGTATGGCGATGGCGGCAATAATCAGAATGACGGCGACGACCACAAGGAGCTCAATCAAGGAGAAACCGACCGCGAGCCTCTGCCTTTGCGTTCTACGGCGACGTTCCTTGAAGTCCAACATCATCTGCCCTCCCTTCTCCGTCATGCATGACGACCAAGTCACCTCGTAAAACAAGGGGAAGGAATTTCTTCCTCCCCCGTTGGTTCAACAGTTTACTGGAGTGCCGAAAGTGCCTCGCAAGCTGCCTCGGTTGCGACTGCTCCGCCGGCTGGGTCAAAGCGGATCACGCCGGACTCGTCGGTGCAAAACGAGCGTTGCCCGGACTGACCAACTGACACCGGAACGGCCACGGCGACGAATGATACGTTAGGAGCCACAAGCGTCCCTACCGCTGCGGGTACTGGAGTTGAAATGTT
>DATGJE010000280.1:0-3781 GCA_035295305.1 Candidatus Acidiferrales bacterium
GCCGGAATCATCCAATACGCCATCAGCTTCGAAATCATGCGCTGCAGAAAACGAAGAGACGCGCGGTCCGCGTCGAGTTCGTCGAGACGCGCAGGCGCCAGCGCGATAACTGATGGCGGGACATACTCCGCGATTCTTCGGCCGTCCGGAAACACGGCGGGCAATTCGCCTAGGGCGTCCCACAATCGTTGCAGAAAGAAATGGAAACCGATGTAGGCCCCCGCGAGCAGCAGCGGCGCAATCAAGTAAAAAGCGAGCGTTGGCATTGCATTGCCCACCGCGGGGGAATTTCGGAGGAGTTGTGCGTCCTTCGTCCTCGCAACAATCAGCCACACAAACGCGCATACGATCGTCATCGCCGCCAAAAGGACGCGCAGAATTCTGGAAACAACCGAGATTTTCGCGAGGCCTTCGAAAGGATAAATTGATTCCGGCAACTCTGCGCCGAAAAGGCTCGCGCCCGCGAGTTGCCGCGCCACCAGGCCCGTCGCATTAGCCAAATTCGCGCCCGCTAAACTCGCGCCGCGCAAGTTTGTGCTCACGAGGTTCGCCCCGCTCAGGTCCGCTTCAATCAGGCACGCGCCACGCAAATCGGCCAGCAGCAGATCGGCGCCCTTCAAATTCGCGCGCAACAGGTTCGCGCCGGGCAGCTCAGCGCCCATCAAGTCGACGCCTTCAAAATTTGCGCCGATAAGATCAGCTTTTCTGCCGTCCTCGCCGCGCGATTCCACCCATGCACGGTGGTCCTCGACGATCTCGTCCAATTCCGGATCGCCGAATTTCCGGCACCAATAGTTGAGCGTGCTTGCGGCTTTTGATTCTTCCTCGACCACAGCCGCTTGCTCAGCCTCTTCTGCCGAAGGCCTAAAATTGAAACTGAATTTCATCGACACCCCACCCTCTTCGCTGGTGCGCCTGGTAAAGTCATCATTCGGAGAAACGCGCCCGTCAGAGGTCCACGCCCCCCTCTAGCCTAAGCGCAACGGGGCAACTTTGTGGCTTCATCCTAGCGCGAGTGTCCTCAACGAATCCCCTGTCCTCACGGTCAGGGGCGGCCTTAGCGGGAATCAATCAGGGTGTGGCGAGTAGGATAAATGACACGTGCAATACAGCAACCACTGTTGTAGGCATGGCGGTTTCAAATGCGCATGGGCATGACGACGTAGCGGTAGCGGCACGCTTCGTCAGCCAGGGGGCGCAACTGTCCCGCCGACTGGTCATCCTTCAATTCCACAGAGATTGGCCCGTCGGCTGCCGCTGAAAGGAAGTCAAGAAGGTATTGCGCGTTAAACCCGATGCTGATCGGCTCGCCTTTGAATTCCTTTTCAATGGCTTCTTTCGCTTCGCCGTATTCCGGGCTCGACGCGGAAATTTCGACGCCCTCTTTCGCCAGCATGAACTTCACCGCATGCGAGCGCTGGTCGGCGAGTTGCGAAACGCGGCGTAACGCATCCTGTAGTTCGGTGCGCTCGAGCACGACGGTCTTGTTGACCTCGCGCGGCAGCACGGCTTCGTAATTCGGAAATGTTCCTGTCAACTTGCGAGAAGTCAGCAGCCGCCCGCCGAATTGAAAGAAGAGGTGGCTTTCGTCCTGCGCAAACTCCATTTCCGCATCGTCGTCCACTTGGCTGCACAGTCTCTGCACTTCCGTCATCGCCTTCTTTGGCACCAGGACACGGACTTCTCCGGGTAGCCCCGTGAGTTTGTGGCTCATCTCCACCATGGCCAGCCGGTGCCCGTCGGTTGCCACCATGGTCAGTGTGCTGGGATTCAACACCACGAGCGCGCCATTCAGCGTGTACCGCGACTCTTCCTGTGAAATCGCGAAGATTGTTTTTGAGATCAAGCTTGAAAAAAGCTTCGCCGGCAGCTTGACGAGCGTGTGGGGAAATTCGGGCAGCGCCGGAAAATTCTCTTTCGACATGCCGACCATCTTGTATGATTTGCGGTCGCAAACGATCTGCACCCAGTGGTTGTCGAGCAGCTTAAAGCGAATTTCTTCCTCGGGAAGCAGGCGTACGAGATCGAGCAGTTTCTTTGCGGGAATCGTGCCCGCACCCTCTTTCTTCACCTTGGCTTCACACGACGTGCGAATACTCAACTCAAGATCTGTGGCCGTAATGAACAGACGGTTGCCTTTCGCCTCGCAAAGAAGGTGCGAAAGGATGGGGATCGTCGTCTTGCGCTCGATCACGCCCTGCGTCAAATCCAGTTCATCGAGCAAGTCGCTTCTCTTTACACTAAATTCCATCGTGCGTTTTCCTCTTGGGCTGCGTTTTGCTGCGCTGTACTTTACTTCTTTTCTTTATTTGAATAAACAAGGGAAATACCGTAGTAGCCGCCGCACCTGTGGATTCTTCGGAAAGCTCGCCATGTCGCTTTGCCCACTCATCTTGCCACCCTTTGATGCTTGTGGATATTCGCGCGCTGGCGAGGAAACCCGTTCACAGAAAGCGAGCGACGACGAATTAACGTGAAATTCACATGCCACCGGAACTGCAACTGCGGAAAACCAATTCAACTCTATCCGAACGAGTCGAGTAGCCTGTTGATCGTCTTGTTCAATTCTTTATCCGTGTGGCGCAAGTTCTCGATCTTGTGTATCGAGTGCAGCACCGTCGTGTGATGCTTTCCGCCGAACTGACGCCCAATCTCCGGCAACGATGCCGACGTGAGTTGCTTTACCATGTACATGGCCACCTGGCGCGGGAATGCAATTGCTTTTGAATTGCTACGCACCTTTAAGTCCTGTCCGCGCATTCCGAAATGCTCACCCACGCGCCGCTGAATCTGCTCGATCGAGACTTTCTTCTCTTGCGTGTCGATTAAATTCTTCAACACCTGTTGTGCTGTTGCGACGCTGAGCTCCACTCCCGTGAGCGACGCATACGCCAGCAATCGAATGAGCGCGCCTTCCAGTTCGCGGATATTCGATTTGATCGAGCGCGCGATGAATTCCGCGACGTCTTCGCCGATTCTTACCTGTTCACTCTCTGCTTTTCTCTGCAAAATCGCAATTTTGGTTTCGAGGTCGGGCTGCTGAATGTCAGCAATCAGCCCCCATTCGAAGCGCGAGCGCAGCCGCTCTTCAATCGCGGAAATTTCTTTTGGCGGACAGTCCGATGAAATCACGATTTGCTTCTGCTGTTCGTAGAGAGCGTTGAACGTATGGAAGAATTCTTCGTGGGTCCGCTCTTTCCCCGCAATGAATTGGATATCGTCAACGAGCAATACATCCATCGTGCGAAAACGGTCGCGAAACGCGCTCATGCGGTCGAAGCGCACAGCGGCAATCACTTCGTTGGTGAATTTCTCGGCGCTCACATAAATCAGCCGCGCGGCTGGATTGCGTCGCTTGATCGCGTGCCCGATCGCATGCATCAGGTGAGTTTTTCCCAAGCCGACTCCGCCGTAGAGGAACAGCGGGTTATAGGATTTAGAAGGTTGCTCCGCAACCGCTTGCGCCGCTGCGTGCGCGAACTGGTTGCTGCTGCCAACGACGAAGGTTTCAAACGTGTATCGCGGATTCAGTTGGTGGTTCGCTGAGTCGAAGTCGAGCTTGGCTTGAGCCGGCGCTGCTGTCGTTCCAGTCTGCCCCTCTGTTTCCGCACAAATGAATTCCAGCCGCGTGTTGGGACTGCCCACTTCAGCCAGCACCGCCTGCAACAGGTCGCCGTAGGTCTGTGTTAGACGCTTGCGGAATATCGCTGTGGGAACACGAATCAGTAGGCGGTCATCTTCCGCTGCTTCCAGGCGCGTTGGACGAAACCACGTCGAGAAA
>DATGJE010000281.1:0-5639 GCA_035295305.1 Candidatus Acidiferrales bacterium
GGCACGCATACTAAACGGCGGCCCGATTCGCGATCAGATTTACGCGGAGTTGAAACAGGAAATCGCCGAATTGGCATCCATGGGAATTCGCCCGGGTCTCGCCGCGGTGCTCGTCGGCGACGATCCAGCTTCGAAAATTTATGTGCGCAGCAAAATCGCCGCATGCGAACAGTTGGGGCTCGGCAACATACATCTGACGCCGCCGGCAAGCACGACCACCGCGGATTTGCTCGCTATCGTGCGCGAATTGAACGCGCGCGACGACGTTGACGGCATCCTCGTGCAATTGCCTCTGCCGCCGCAAATCGATGCGAAGAAGATCCTCGAGGCAGTCGACCCGGCGAAAGACGTCGACGGCTTCCATCCGATGAATATCGGGAAACTCATCGAAGGCCGGCCGAGCATGGTCGCGTGCACACCGCTGGGCGTGATGGAAATTCTGCGACGAACCGGAATCGCGGTGGAAGGCGCCGACGCGGTGGTCGTAGGACGCAGCAACATCGTCGGAAAACCGATGGCGTTGCTGCTGATGCACGCCAACGCCACGGTCACCGTCTGCCATTCCAAGACGCGCGATCTGCGCCATTTCACGCGAGCAGCCGACATTGTGATCGCCGCCGTTGGACGCCCGGCGATGATTACCCGCGACGATACCCGCCCCGGCGCCACGGTGATTGACGTTGGCGTCACGCGCATCACGGAACTGCGGCTGGCCGAAACAATCTTCGCCAATTTTCCCGAACGGCTCGACAAATTCCGCAAGAACGGTTCGGCGGTCGTTGGCGACGTCCATCCCGACGTGGCGGAAATCGCGGGCGCGGTTACGCCCGTTCCCGGCGGCGTAGGTCCTCTCACCATCGCAATGCTCATGAGCAACACGGTGAAGGCCGCGCGTCTGCGCCGCGGATTGCGCGCGCCCGAAACCGCCGCGTCGCGTCGCTGATGTCCTCAAAATGTTAATCGCATCCTGACTATATGCTGACCGTCG
This sequence comes from Candidatus Acidiferrales bacterium, assembly GCA_035295305.1. Taxonomy (GTDB): domain Bacteria; phylum Acidobacteriota; class Terriglobia; order Acidiferrales; family UBA7541; genus DAHUXN01. The sequence goes on from DATGJE010000281.1 coordinate 989, forward strand.
GCCTCACCGGAGGAATCGCCAGCGGAAAGTCCACGGTCGCAAGACTCCTGCAGGAGCGCGGCTGCGCCATCATCGAAGCCGATTTACTCGCGCACCAATACCTTCAGCCGGAAAACCCCGTATCCCAGGAAGTGACCCGCGAATTCGGCGCAGGAATTCTCGACGCAAGCGGGAAAATTGATCGCACGAAGCTGGGCGAAGTTGTGTTTGGCGACGCCAAAAAAATCGGACGCCTGAACGCCATCATTCATCCGCACGTTCTCAAGGAAATCGCGCGCCGGCTTCATGAACTGCAACGAACCGGCGAAACGGACATTGCCGTCGTCGTTGCGGCGCTGCACATTGAGACCGGTTTTTACAAAACTTTCGACCGGCTGGCGGTCGCATGGTGCCGGCCCGAACAACAACTCGAACGCCTGCTCAATCGTGGTTTCACTTCCCAGCAGGCCGTGCGGCGCATCGCGTCACAAATGCCAATGGAAGAAAAGCGCCGGCTCGCCGATGACCAGATTGATTGTTCCGGGACGCTCCAAGAAACAACTCGTCAGGTTGATGAAGCGCTCGCGCGGTGGAAGCGAGTCTCCTCACGATCCTGCTAGGAAACGTTCCATTCCTGCCGGATGCGGGCGCGCTCGGCTTCGCTCAGTCTGAACCACGATTCCGCAATATCCCGCACGCGTTCGAGCGACGCTTGCATTTCCGCATGCTTTCGTTCCATCAATTCGCGCGAAGCATCTGGCGCAACGTAAATCAGCGGTGCAATCACCATGACTGCGCGAGAGAAAAGATGCGGGACCTGAAACAGGTCCCAGGATTTTTCCAGGGTAAATGCGCGTTGGAGGCCGATGTGAAACATGAAAATCGGTTGGCCAGTCTTGCGCGCCAGCATCACGGGGCCGGGTTTCGCAATGTAGCGCGGACCTCGCGGTCCATCGATGGTAAATGCCACGTCGTGCCCTTCTTCCAATCGGCGCGCCATCACGACGAGTCCTTTCAATCCGCCCCGCGACGAACTTCCTTGCGCCGTGCCGAATCCGAGCCGCTCGATAACCCGCCGCGTCCATTGGCCATCAAAGTTTGTGGTGTTCATCACCACGGTGCCACGGTTGCGCCACCACCAAATGGCGGAAAAGATCGACCGGTGCCAAAATGTGCCGATCAGATGCTCGCCGCGATCGTACGCGCGCTGCGCATGCTGCCAGCCCAGAACTTCGAAGCGCATCGTCGGCCCGATCACGCGGATGATGCAGTAAACGACCCACGCGATAATTGGGATTTGCATGCGCCGCCAGCGAGACAGTTGCGGCAACCGCGTATCGTAATGAATGTTGACCCGCTCCGCTGTTGGCGTGTCGCGGGGGTCCAGATCCGGTGCGGCCGGCTCGCTCATCGGCGTATAGTATAGCAATCGTAAGCGTGGAGCGATTCGCGCGCGGACGTTTGCGGATTCCGATGAATATTTCTTTGCTCAAACAATTTGGCGCGTTCGGCGCATCGTTATTTTTGGCCTGTGGGATTTTTGCAACCCACGCGGCCGCACAAACCACCGCGCCAATTCTCGGAGAAATTGCCGGAGACGATATTTCGGTGCTCGGGCCCTCGCATATCGTCCAGGGAAATTCGTCACGCGCAATCACATTTGGCGGTGGCAGCGCCGTGATCGTGCATGCGGGCAAAGCGCGCGTGGAATTCGTGGGCGGCGGCGAACTCGAAATTTGCGGCCCTGCAAAATTTAGTGTCCTGGCCTCAGGTGAAGCGCTCACCGTCGCGCTCAGCTTCGGCCGCGTGCATGTCAAATTCGACGCATCGCGTCCCATAACGGTTTACACCCCGATGATTGTTGCGACGCCCATGGCCATCGGAGACCAGTCGCGCGACGTCACGATTGGACTCATGAACAACGGAGCCATGTGCGTTCTCGCCGCGCGAGGCGCTGTCCAAGTGCAGCAACAATTTAGTGGAGAAACACTCGTCGTTCCGCAGCCAAGCGAAATTCTACTTCAAGGTACGTCGCTCGGTGCGGTGCGGGCCACCTCGGGAAGCTGTCGATGCGATTTCGACGAATCGAACGCGCAAACTTCCGCCTCGCCGATGGGCATCGTCGCACAAGTTCAAACCACCCAGAAATCATCGCCAGGCCAGCCTGAACCGTCGCCACAAAATGCACGTAACGCTTCAAGTCAGGCGAGCGCTGATTCCTTGACTTCGCAAACTTCCACGCCTGCACGGCGTACAAGCGCAAAAAAAGACGAGCCAACAGAACAGCCCTCATCGCGCTCCGCAAGATCTGCGCTTCCGCCCGCCAACCAGCCCCTCACGAAAATTGACTTGCCTCCGATCGGTTATTCCGCCACAAGCGCCACAGCAACTGCGGAGCCCCTCAGCGTTGCAACGTTAATGCTTGCGAAAGAAGCGAAAGTGGAACCTGAGTGGATATTTCACGGCACCGTCGCCGAACAGCCGCGCGCCGCGAAATCGGCTAGCATCGACCCGACACGCCATGCACCTTCGGAAATTACGGCGAAGAAAGAATCCGACAAACCCACCGCGAAAAAGAGCTTCTGGGCGAAACTTCACGACTTTTTCGCAGGCTCACCCAAAAAAACAGATTGCGTCGGCGAAGGATGCAGTTAGCAGTTCTCGTGCAATCTAGGCGGGAATCACATGCCTTCGTAATTCGGTCCTCCGCCACCCTCCGGCGGAATCCAATTCACGATTTGATACGGATCGGCGATGTCGCAGGTCTTGCAGTGGACGCAATTCGATGCGTTGATTTTCAATCGCGGCTTGCCCTTTTCGAGGACCATCTCATACACGGCGGCGGGGCAGTAATACTGGCACGGATTGCCGTACTCGCGCACGCAGCGGTCCGCGCAAATATTCAGGTCGGCAACCACCAGATGGCAGGGCTGGTCTTCTTCGTGGCGCGTTCCGGAGTGATAGACGTCGGTAAGGCGATCAAATGTCAGCGTGCCGTCGCCTTTGAATCGCGTCGACTGATCCACCAGTTCGAGCGGGCGGTCCAGTTTCTTGAAATCTTCGTAACCCGCGCGCACGCGCATCGGGTCCACCAGTCCTCGCCCGCCGGTGATGAATTGCAATCCTGCGTTCACAACGCCGCGCCACAACCCTTTGTGAAATCCCTGGTGAAAATTTCGAACCGCCCAGAGCTCCGTCTTGATCCAACTCGCTTCGATTTTCTCCTGAAACGCGCTCAGCGTTTTCGACGAAGTATCGCCCGCGGCGAGCGCCTCGTAAATCGTCTCGGCGGCCAACATTCCGCTCTTGATTGCGGTGTGAATGCCCTTGAGCCGCTGCGAATTGAGCAGACTCGCTGAATCGCCGATAATCAGTCCGCCATCGTAATAATTTCGCGGCATCGAATACCATCCGCCATAGGGAACCGTCTTCGCCCCATAGCGCACCAGCTTCCCGCCTTCCAAAATCCGCCGAATGTACGGATGGGTCTTGAATTTCTGAAACGCTTCGTGCGGATCGAATAGCGAATCTTTGTATTCCAGCGCGATAACCATTCCCAGAGAAACGCGATTGTCGCGCATTCCATAGATCCAGCCGCCGCCGTATTTATCCGAATCGAGCGGCCAGCCCGCCGTATGCGCGACGAAGCCCGTCTCGATCTTCCCCGGCTGCACGTCCCACAACTCCTTGATGCCGATGCCATAGGACTGCGGGTTCACGCCGTCGAGATGCAGATGATTGACGACTTCCTTTGTCAAGGAGCCGCGCGGTCCTTCGGCCAGCACTGTAATTTTCGAACGCAGTTCATATCCGGGCGTGAAGTTATCTTTCGGCTTGCCGTTCTTGTCGACGCCCTTGTCCCCCGTAATCACTCCCGCAACTCGGTTGCCTTCGTAGATCAGCGAAGCGCCGGCAAATTGCGTGAAGACGTTCACACCGGCCTTTTCGACCAGTCCGCCAAGCCATTTCACCAGCTTGCTGAGCGAGATGACGTAGTTGCCGTGATTCTTAAATGGCGGCGGCGTGATGGGCAGCTTCCACTCGCGGCGCCCGGTGAAGAAATAAACAGCGTCGCCGGTGACAGGCGTGTCGAGCGGCGCCGACTTCTCAAAATCAGGCACAAGCTCGCGAAGCGCGCAAGGATCCATGATCGCGCCGGAGAGTTGGTGCGCACCCAGCTCGCGCGCCTTTTCGAGGACGTAAACATTGTCAGAAGAAAGCTGCGGAGTGCGCCCCGCGGAATTGTGCTGCTCGATCAGACGAGAAAGGTGCAGCGCGCAGGCAAGTCCTGCAGGGCCGGCGCCAACGATGAGCACGTCGGCTTCAAGCGTTTCCCGTTCCACTGGCATACGCGATTATTGTAGCAGATGGAAGAACGCCAGCTGCCGCGGCGGTTTTACACTTTGCCTACGTTTTTCGTCTCTTGGTCTTTGGCTTTTCGACTCTCGACTATTAACTGTCAACTTTCAACTATTCGTACCTCAGCGCGACAATCGGATCCACGCGCACCGCTCGCCGTGCGGGAATGTAACATGCCGCGCCCGACACGATCGCCAGCAGAACCGCTACCGCAACAAATGTCAGCGGATCATTGGCCCTCACGCCGAAAAGCAAACTGGACATCAGTCGCGCCAGAGCCAACGCGGCTACAATCCCCGTCACTCCGCCAATC
>DATGJE010000282.1:0-4029 GCA_035295305.1 Candidatus Acidiferrales bacterium
TTCGCATCCGAATACGGCTGTCCCTTCGTCGACGCGATCACCGTCAGCAACTGCGCATTGGTCAGCGCGTGATTCCCCACCAATTGCAAAGTCGCCACGCGCGTCTGCTGTCCCTCGGTAATGTGAAATGCTACGAACAGATGCCCCTCCTTCCCTTGATAATCGTCGGTCACTTCCGGACGCACATCCGACTGCAGGAAGCCGTTCGCTATATACATCCCGCGAATCGCATTCGCGTCGTTGCGCACCATTTGCTGGCTGAAACGTCCTCGCGACAACACGCTCTGCGCCTGAATTTGCACTCGGCTCGACAGGAGTGACGTAGGAAAGTATTTGTTTCCGTCGATTTGAATCCCCACCAGCCGGTGCTTTATTCCGCGATGAATTGTGTACTGGATCACCTCCAACGGCGAATTCATGTCTCCGTTCGTCGTGTAAGTCACCGTCGAATCGAAATAGCCTTGGCTTTGCAACAGGTCGCGAATGTTCCGCTGTCCTTCTCCCAATAGGTCCGGATCCACATCCCCTTCTTCATAAATCGGCACCAGCTTCCGCACCTGTTTCGCGGAAATCTTCATGCCGCTCACGTCCACCCGCACCCGCGGCCCCGCTGTCACATCCAGCGTGATGGGCAGCGTGTTGCTGTTCTCGTCGTACTTCCCCCGGTTTGTCACCACTCGCGCGCTCAAATATCCTTGCGTCACCAGATAATTCCGCAGCCGCTCCGTTCCGCGATCCAGCCGCTCTGCTGTCACCTGAATTCCCTTCTTCAGCCGTGTCTTCCCAAGGATTTGCTTCCCCGTGTATGACGTTTGATTGTTGATTCCCACGGCGGAAATCTTCGCCCGCGGTCCCGGGTCCACCTCCACCGTGATATCGATTTCTTGCGTGTCCGGATGCTTCGCCAGCGCGTAATTCCACTTCGCCTGGTAAAATCCATCGTCCTGCAACGTCTGTCCCAGCCGCTTCAATCCGTCATTCAACGCCGAAATCTGAAATGGTTCGCCGAGCGTCATGCGCAGCGCTGCTACCGCCGTGCCTTCGTTCGGCGGATCTTTCAACCCGTACACGCGCACCACGCTGTTGTAATAGTTCCTTGTCACCACGAAATCCACGTGCAACCCGTCTGCTTCGCTCGTCGCCTTCGTTTGCACGTCGGAAAACAATCCTGTCTGATTCAGCGCGCGCAGACTTGCCCGTTCCGCGTCGATATGAAATGCATCCCCGGCCTTCAACGGCAATGCTCCAAGTTTCTCCGGAATCGGCGTCCCCTTATCGTCCACCACCTGCACGGACGCAATGTGCTTTCCCTCGAGCGTCGCATCTTGCGCCCGCGCCGCTGGAAAAATCATGCATGCAGCAAGCAGAAAAAGCAGCACACGAATGCCCGCAAGGATTCTCCCCTCCGGCATTCTGCCTCTGCATTTCATCCTCTCTCCAACTCAAAAGCGCTCAAAAAGAGAAGGCTAGCATACGCGCTGACTCTTGTTTTCCAAAAGGCGATATGATGGAAACCTTCATTCGAGGGAATCGTGGACCCTGGGCAATTCGAGAAATATTCGCGCCAGATTCTTTTTGCCGGCATCGGCGAAAAAGGCCAGCAACGCCTCCTCCAGTCGAGCGCTGTTCTTGTCGGCTGCGGAGCGCTCGGCACCGTCGCGGCCAATCTCCTCGTGCGCGCCGGAGTCGGTCGCCTCAGAATCATTGATCGCGATTTCGTCGAGCTCTCGAATCTTCAGCGCCAGACGCTTTTCGAGGAATCCGATGCGCGCGAATCCCTTCCCAAAGCGGTCGCCGCTCACCGGCGCCTGGTCGCCATCAATTCAGACGTCATAGTCGAGTCTGTCGTCGCCGACTTAAACCCGGAAAACATTCGCGAGTTGCTTTCCGGCTTCCCCCTGATTCTCGACGGCACCGACAACTTCGAAACTCGCCTCCTTATCAATGATGCCGCAATCGCTCTTGGAGTTCCCTGGATTTACGCCGCCGCTGTTGCCAGTTACGGCCTGACTTTCACGATTCTTCCCGGCGAAACCGCGTGCCTCGCGTGTCTGCTCGAATCGGATGGCGCATCCAACAGTGTACGGAGCAGCTTTGGCTTCGAGGAAACTTGCGACACCGCGGGCATCCTCAACAGCGCCGCCGGCGTTATCGCTTGCATCGAAGCTGCCGAAGCAACCAAGCTTCTTGCGGGAAAATCCGAAGCCCTGAATGGCCGCCTCGTCTCTTGCGATGTTTGGACCGGCCGCTTCCAATCCATTCGCGTCGCCAGGAATCCGCAGTGCCGCGCCTGCGCTCGCCGCGATTTCACGTATCTCGAAGGCGAAGCCCAGCCTCACGTCACCCTGTGCGGCCGCGATTCCGTGCAAATCCACGAACGCAGCCGCCGCCTCGACCTTGGCGAACTGGGCCGGCGCATCGAGAAAACCGTCGCCGGAGTTCGCCGCAACGATTTCCTTTTGCGTTTTCGCGTGCCGCCTTACGAACTCACCGTCTTTCCCGACGGCCGCGCGGTCATCAAAGGCACGCGCGATCCCGCCGTCGCGCGCTCGCTTTACGCTCGCTATATCGGTGCCTGAAAAGTTTTTTTGAGATTGCAACAGGAAAAGGACCACGATCAACAAACCCGTACGCGTCTTGAAGTGAATGGAAGTAGAAGTGAAAACCCGCCGGCCATCTGCCTAAAGCATCCAGCAAGCGTGTTCAACCCGCGATGCGCCGCTCCGCGTCCTGCCGAGCCGCGATCCGCTCGATATTCTCGCGCGAATTCATCAGCGTAAGAAATGTGCTCAACACTCGCGCCTTCGTTTCGTCCGTCAGCCCAGTGCTGCCGGTCGCCAGACGTGCCAATTGCGCGCCGTGCTCCACGATGTATTGTCTCATTTCGCTGAAACGTTCTCGCGTACACGTGCCCACCGCTGTCTCGCGCCGCATCAACATGCAAGCTTGTTCCAGCTCCAGAGTGAAGTGCAGCACGCAGCGTTTCTCCGCCTCAAGCTCCTGCGGCACTCGCGTCTTGCATCCAACGACTTCGCAATTCACATACATGGCATCCCAAGGCTTTCCGGCTGGCTCTAGTCTCTCACCCCGGCTCTCGCTCTCTATAAATGTGTAGCATCCCCCGCCTGCAAAATCCACCGCCGCGCCGCCCTCCGCGCCCAATCGGTCATCTCGCGCTTCTCACCTCCACGCGCTCGTCCGGCACGCGACCAGCCGCGCTCCTACCCTTGGCTAAATTCAACTTGGCAGTTTCCGACCAGCAGCTTCGGCAGTGCCTGGTTTATATTAAGCTGTGGGGATTGTGATGAAACCTTTGATCTTTGGTCTCTGTGCAATGTTTGCGTTTGGCGGCGCGAGCGCACAGACGCCCAGCACCCGGAAGAATGTCTGGCAGCCATCGTCAGGACATTCGCAAATAGCGATCTGGCCGGGGGCGGCGCCCGATTCGCAGCCTGTTCCCGGGCCGGAATCCGTGCAAACCGATACAAAGTCTTTGATTGCCGGCAAGCCGACTACGGGCGTGACCAACGTTACGCGGCCAACGATGACGGTCTATTCGCCAAAGGGAAAGAATACGGGCGTTGCGGTCGTCGTGTTTCCCGGCGGAGGCTTTGAGGAATTGGCCATCGATCTGGAAGGCACGGAGGTCTGCGACTGGTTGACATCTGAAGGGATCACCTGCGTGTTGCTGAAGTATCGCGTGCCCAGCCTGCCGTACGATTGGCACTGCGATTGTCGTCCCCACAATCAGATGATATCGACATTGTCTCTGGAAGATGTACAGAGAACCATGGGGTTGGTGCGTCTTCACGCTGCAGAGTGGCATATCGATCCGCACAAGATTGGAGTTCTGGGATTTTCGGCGGGCGGCTATCTGATAGCGGAGATCAGCACGAACTTCACGCGTCGTTTGTATAAGCCCGTGGACGCGGCCGACAAAGAAAGCTGCCGCCCGGATTTTGCGGTGGGCGTTTATCCGGGGCATCTGTGGGTTGGCGGCGACGCCTACAAATTGAACCCGAATGTTCC